>CAZKOI010000361.1:0-3776 GCA_964554315.1 uncultured Enterobacterales bacterium
CCTCGCCGACCTGGGTGTCATCAATCGCGAGTTGGTCTACCTTCTTCCGGAGCCTCCAGCGGGCTCGGGTGTGGTCGAGCGGCCTCCGGACTACCCTGTGACGAAGGGCTACCCGGCCAAGGGCACCGTTGCTCTCATCTCGGCGCTTGCATTCACGAGCCTATGGACCGTTTGCTGGGGCGTAGCGATGAGCGAGGAGCGCAGCAATTGGACGGTCGCTCTCCCTGCGCTGGCGCTCGGGCTCATCACGACCTCATTCGCACGTCATGCTTGGGGCGGTCTGGGGAGTCGGCCACGGGTGGCTCTGACCAGCTTGGCTGTTTTGTTACCCACCATCACCTTGGCCTTTGTCATTGCGGCTCGAGTTGGCGACCTCGGTCCGCCGGACCTTAAGGTATACGCGGTGTCGGGCCTTGCCTGGGGCATGGTCGGCGTCATGCTCGGCTGGCTGGCTTGGTGGGGTGCGGTCGATCCGCTCCCAGAGCGCGCTGATGAGGTCCTTGCAGTGGAAGAGGTCACAGCGGTCGTGGATTGCGGCTTGTGTGCGCAAGATGTGGCCCCTGATGTGAGGATGGAGTGCGCCCATGGGTGTGGGCGCTTCTTTCATACGGGCTGTCATCGGGCGCGCCAGGCGGTCTACACAGGCGACCCCTCCGAATGCGCCGCCTGCGGGGCTTCCATCGCTTAGTGGGTGCCTGAACTCACCATGGCGGCTTGATAGTGGGCATCGAACTCGGCTGCCCCGAGACTGTTGCGAAGCTCGGCCAGGCGTCCCTTCAAGAGGTTAACGGCCGCAGCCGGGACCAACTCACGGAGGTGAACCGCTGCACGAACCAGGCGGCTAATCGCTTCTCGGGGCTGGCCCTCAATGACCGAGAGTGTGCTCCGAACGATGTGGCCGTCAACTACCGCGAACCAGTTCGCTCGCCGAGCGCCCGCGACCAGCATGATGTCCGCCGTCTGTGCCGCGAGAGCCCACTCTTGTTGGTCGAGGTAGAGCGGGCAGAGCAATTCTGCCGCCACGATGGTCATCAGATCATTCTCTTCCGAGCGACTCAGCGTCAAGACGCGCTCGAGATCGGCCATCGCGGCCTGAAGCTGACCTCGACCGATCAGGCTGAGCGCTAGGGCTGCTCGGGCCTCTATCTCTGCTGTGTGGTCCTGGTGTTTGACAGCAAGGTCGAGTGCACGGCCGAGCGCACGCTCCGCACCCTCGGTGTCGGCGCCTGCACGGAGTGCGGCGCTGAGGTCGAGCCATGCCCGATACGCAAGGCCCGCCCAGTGTGGGGCATCCATCATCTCAAGGGCCCGCTGGAGGTGAGTGTCCCGGTGCTCCGGATCACAAGCCGCTTTCGCGAGTAGTGACTCGACTTCGAAGGTCCCGAGTCTTTCTGCTGAGGTGAGCGCCGCATTCAAAAAGCTCATGTCGACGGCATCCATGTTCAGGCGGGCAACCTCACTGAACCACAAGAGCTGAATTCGGGTGGCGATGGTGGTCAGGCCCTCCTGAGAGGCCCATGCCTCGGCCGTCGCGAGCTGGGCCAGCGTATCGGGTGTTGGCTCCGAGGCGAGAAAACGACAAATCAGAACGCGGAGCGCAAGCTCGGGGTCTTCGTCCGGGTTCAATCGATGGGCAATGGCATCGGCGCCGGATCGTACCTCGCTTCGTTCAGGCCCTAGCAGCGCCATTTGCTCCAGTAGGGTGAGGTCGGTCATCGGTGCAGAGCCTCTGAGATCGTACTCAGCGACCACTGTCGGAGGGCCCCGAGAGCATCGAGAGCCGCTCGAATCTGGCTAACAGACTGCTCGGGCAGGTCGTCAAGCATGACGAGCGGACTGCCGACGGAGCGGTGAAGCTGGTCTCCTTGCCGAACAACGCTGCGAGCGAGCTCTCTGAGCGCTCGATCGGCATGGATCAGGGTGCCTCGGAGATCGACCTCGGGGCGTATCTTGGCGACGGCAACGGCGGCAGCGGCCACCTCAACCTGCGCCTTACCCATCAGGTTGACCAGCTCGGTCGCACCGTTCAGGACGTGGGCAATGTGATGCGACTCAAGCCGGTTCTCTGCGGGTAAGTCAGTCGGGCTTACGCCGCCGGTCATCTCCTGGAGTATCGCGTCAACGGCGGCAATCGCGGCATCATCATGGGGCCGACTCGGCGCGGGAATGTGAATTCTGGGGATGAGTGGCGGGGGATCTGCCGGGAGCAGTTTTTCGAGTGCGGCTCGAGAGAGACGCAGCGTGTCAAGTTGGTCGACTCGAGGGTTGAGGGCAGGGGCTTCGGCCTGACCTACCATGGGTTGGTCGAGTACTCCGCTGTAGATTGCGGGAGCGACGACACGCCCTGTCTCTGCAAGTTGCCTTGCAACCAGGATGGACTCTGTCCACGCCTCGTCGTTGAGCGCGAGCTGGACTGCACGGTCAGCAGGAGTGCCGCCTCCTTCTGTGGCCTGCACACAGACCGCCAGTGAGGCTAGGCGAGCAGAAGCACCAGCGTGCCCTCCCGCCTCGGGGACCAGCGCCGCTGCCGGACCAGCGACGAGGGCGCCAAGTGCACGCGCCAGGGGTTTGCGGGAGGCATCAGCCATGAAGGCACTGATCTGGGTCGCTCTGCCAATCGGATCAAGAGGATCGATGCGGTCGACCATCGTCTCAGGCCTCAAGGAACGCCGGCCAATCGCATGAGGCGAGGTGAGTCCGGCTTCAACGGCGCGGTAGCGAGCATCACCCGAACGAAACTCTTCCCGCATGGGCGGAGCCTTGCCCATGGACGCCTCAATATGGTCGACGTCGTCATCAATTTGGTCGTCATCGGTTGGGTCGGGATTGGGATCCTCTCCGTAGCGCTCGAACTCACGCTGGCGTGGCTGGCTCTTGCGCCGCGTCGGGGGAGGGGGATCCTCGTCGCCACCGAAGAGGAATCCGACCTCCCATGGCATGTACTCACCGGGAAGTCCGTCTCCGCTGCCTCCGCCTCCCATCTGGACGTCGGGCAGGCTGAGGTCACCGCCAGCATATTCCTCGTCCATCGATTCGCCGATCTCCTCCGCAAGCTCGAGATCGGCGGTCCCTGTTGCCGTCTGGGTGCTCGAAGCCGTACGCGTCAGGAGAGCTTGGACCGCGAGGTTACCCATATGGGGCTGCAGACGCTCCGCGACGTCGGGTGAGACCTCTTGGCCTTCCTCCATGCGCTCCAGGCTGGGGGCCTTGTCCCGCTCGTGCTCCGCCGTCTCAGTCTGTGGCAGACCGAGCTTCTTTCGTTGCTCTTGGGAAATCGACACCGGGGCCTCTCAAGTCCAAGGTACCACGGCCGAGAGCCCTCTCTGGTAAGCTATGTGCATTCGATGAATCCCGGTTGGCGGGTCAGAGGTGTCAGCGTTCCATGATCGAGACAGGCCGAAAGTGGATTGGCCCAGCATCCGACTTGGTTGAGGTCGAAGACGGCAACGGTCTCAAGCACACCGCGGTCGTGTTTCATGAGGAATGGAGGCATCACCCGGCCATCACGGATGCACTTGGCGTGGTCCTCGGTTTTCTGGAATCGCCGATGGTCACGGGCCTCGTCGAGCTCGTCCATCGAGATGCAGCGCGGGGAATGTTTGTGTATCCCACGGGCACAGTATGGTCGGTCGCCGAGATTGTCCGTCTGCTCTCAGACCGTGGTGAACGCGGCGGTATTCGTGCAGGGCTGGAGTTGATGTACACCGCGGGTCAGATCTTGGTCGAAGGCGCTGAGGTCGGGCAGGGCGGTCTCGCTCATCACTCGGGCCTGCGGG
>CAZKOI010000362.1:0-3758 GCA_964554315.1 uncultured Enterobacterales bacterium
ATGTGCTCTTTGACCGTCAATAACTCTCGTCTATCGCCATCAATTTTGATTACCGCGGACATTCATACGGAGCTATAGTGGAAGGCAAGGAGCAGGTCGTGCAAGCTGGAACCATCATGGGAGAGATAGCAACGGAAGAAAACATCCGTCCATCCATGCCAGCGATGGCTCCCACGGAAGCCACCATTGGCGTTGAGAACTTAGCGCTCAAGGCCGCCGCCAAGCAGCCCGCAGCGGTCATCAGTGCACGCCTCACGGAGATGTTGATCATGGAGCGCCGAGGCGACGACCAGCTTCGACGGACCGGCGCCGAGATACGGGATGACATTGGGAAAGCCCAGGTTGATAACGACGGCACTTTGGCGACGACCGACATCATCCTCGAGTCTATCGAGGCCCAGTTTCAGGCGAACAAAGAGGTCGCGGTACTCGCCCAGGCGAACCAACTTCCCAACCCCGCGCTGCCCTTTTCATCCAGCACTGAGGCCTGAACGGCTACCGCGCTGCTGTCCACTCTCCCATGAGCCAGTCGCAGTAGCCCTTCGCTTCTAGCGGAGGCATGGCGTAGAGCAGGTAGCTGAGGCCGTCCTCGATATCGCACCGGCCGAGCTCTCCCTCGGGGCACTCTCCCCGCGTGCCGCCCATGTCTGCGCAGTGCCCAGCCGCTTCTTCTTCGGCCCAGCCCTCAGGGTAAATCGTGCACACATCAGGTGCCGCCACGCAACTCTCCGGGGCCGGTCCAGCCACCTCTTCCACGCCTGAATCCTCCCCGATCGGCTCACTCGAGCCCTTCGATGAGCACCCAACGACGATCACACCCGACAGACAAACCGCCCACCTGCTCATCGAAACCTCCGACCACACTGTGTATCATGCACCATAGCGGATATGGGCCACAAATGGACATTCGCCACCAGGTCGAACAGGCAGCGCAGCGGATATCGGCTCACGTCCGCGAGACTCCAGTCGAACCCTGCCCGATGCTGGGACCGAGAGTTTTCCTAAAGTGCGAAAATTTTCAGGCCACCGGCTCGTTCAAGGTCCGAGGGGCCACAAACGCAATGCTTGTGCTTTCCGATCCCGACAGACGGCGCGGAGTCGTCACGGCTAGCAGCGGCAATCACGGCTTGGGCGTGGCGAGTGCAGCGGCGCGATTAGGCGTTCCTGCAACGGTCTTCGTCCCAACGACGGCCGATGCATCGAAGGTGGAGACCATACGCGCTCTGGGCGTATCGGTCGAGGCCGTGGGCGATGACTGTGTCGACACCGAAGCGTACGCACGCATGATTGCCGACCACCATGGGCGTACCTACATCTCACCCTACAACGACCATCACGTGATGTCCGGGCAAGGTACCATCGGCCGCGAGCTCTTGAACCAGTTGCCGCAGATAGAGGCCGTTTTCTTGGCCCTAGGCGGCGGGGGCCTGGCGGCTGGCGTCGGGGCCTACATCAAAGCGGTAAATCCCAAAGTAGAGATTGTTGCCTGTTCCCCGGCGGCGTCGCCGGCCATGCATTCATGCTTGGAGGCCGGCCGCATCATTGACGTCCCCTGCAACCCCACCCTGTCCGACGCGACCGCCGGTGGTGTCGAGCCCGGGTCCATCACCTTTGACGTCTGCCAACAGGTTGTCGATCGAACGTTGCTGGTTGGTGAAGCCGATATCGCCGCAGCAGTGAAGGACATCATTACCGTGAAGCACATGCTGATCGAGGGCGCAGCAGGAGTTGCCGTGGCGGGGTTTCGCTCGGTGTCTCGAGAGTATCGGACCAAGGCCTGTGCCGTCATACTCTGCGGTGCCAATATCAGCAGCCAAGCACTGCGACGGGTGCTCTCCGATTGAGTCAGCCTACCGAAAAACGGTTAGGAGCGCGAAAACCTTGGAGACACCATGAAGTTCATCGCAGCCATCGGCGCCCTGCTCCTCGCGACATCGGCACTCGCAGAGGAGACGTGGACCCACTACGGCAACCCCTTCACGCTGAGTGACGCGCCCATCACATCCGTTGACTTCCTGCAGGATCCGGGTCAGTACGACGGAAAAACAGTGATCGTGGAGGGCCGAATCGCCGATGTGTGCCAAAAGGCGGGTTGCTGGCTCGTCCTTGCAGAAGGGGACAAGAGCATTCGGGTACGGACCAAGGCCCATCGGTTCTACGTCGCGAAGGACGCCACGGGACAGACCGCCCGCATTGAGGGATTGGTAAAATCGACCAAGGTGGACGCACAGCGAGTGGCCCACTTTGAGTCGGAGTCGGTGAACAAAGAAATCATCCCCGAGAAGCAGGCGCAGTCCGACATGGTCTTCGAGCTGATCGCATCCGGCGTGTCGATCAAGAAATAGTCCAGTCTGGCCGGGTCGATCGGGCCCCAGGGAATACGTTCCGTTAGTAAGTGTTCAGACACTTACTAACGATCCCGGAGGCTCAGCATCGCCCGCCCACGCCAATTCACGGACGACGAGGTCCTTGACGCTACCCAAGCGTGCATCCTCGAGTTCGGCCCTTCGGTCCCAACGACCACGATCGCCGAGCGGGTCGGTGTGTCTCAGGCTGCGCTCTTCAAGCGGTTTGGCACCAAAGAGAAGCTCATTGTCGCCGCATTGAGTCGACCCCTCGGGAAGAATCCCATCGCGGATCTGTTGGCCTCAGGACCCGATGCGACGCCCGTACCTGAACAACTCGTCACGCTCGGCACCCAGATCGTGGCGGCCATGCGGCGCCTCGTCCCGTGCTTGGCCATGCTCCATGCCGCAGCCATCGAGTCCGGCCCGCAGCTCGGCCATGCGTCGTCACTACCGGTCCAAGCTCGTGAGCGGCTCACGGCTTGGTTTCAGACCGCGATGGACCAGGGACGAATTCGAAGGATGGATGCCCACATTATGGCCGTCAGCTTCATCGGAATGTTGAACGCTCGACCCTTCCGGGAGGTGATTCTCGGAGACGTCGGACTGACGTGCACCGATGAAGCCTACGTGCGTCAGTTGGTCGACCAACTCTGGGCCGGAATCTCAGGAGAAACCCCATGACATGGCTACTGATGATGAGCCTGCCCGTGCTGGCCGAGGGCGCAGTCACCGAGAAAGCCAGGAGCTTTGCACTCGACGTCGCATCTTACGGTGACGATGCCGCGGTTGATCGCTCGACAGCTTGGTGGCCCGAGGTGGACGATCCCGGCCTTCGAGAGGTGCTTCGGATCGGGCTCAGGGCAAACCCTGGGCTGAAGGCGGCCGAAGCGCGCGCCGACCTGGCAAGAGCGGGCATGTGGGCCAGCCTGGGCGGACTCCTACCCGTCCTTTCTTTTGAGGCCGCCACTCAGGAGGCCCCCACGGAGGCCATGAGTCTCAACGCTGGCGCTGCAGGCATGCCGAACTACAGCGAAGCCTTCGCATCAATGGGCGCCGTTCTCGGACAAGTCGCGGCTGCGACAGGCGTTGATACCTCAGGCCTGCCTGACTTTAGCTCCTCCACCAGCACATCCCTTCCCGATACCTTCAGACAGAGCTCAGCCATGCTCAAGGGAGCCTGGACCGTCGACCTGTTCGGTCGGCAGACCATGGCAACCATGGCGGCCCAACGCGATGCCCGTGGGGCACAGTCCGCTGCCCATGCCCAGCACCAGGCCACGGCGAGCCTGTTGGCCTCAGGTTGGTACAACGTCGTCGCTGCTCGTGAGCAGGCCCGGGTCGTCGAAGAGCAGGTAGTTACAGCCCAGTCGCTCCTCGACCTCGTCCAACTTCGCTACGAGCGAGGCGAGG
>CAZKOI010000363.1:0-3704 GCA_964554315.1 uncultured Enterobacterales bacterium
GCCGGGAAGACCAATGGTCGGGGTGTCGCCGACGATGCCAAGTGCCAGCGGCTTCCCGGGCTTCATCGCCACCCGCCAGAACTGCATCTCTGCACCGACGGACTCCATGGCCTCTCTGACGACATCGAAGTCACCAACACTGACGCCGCCGGTCGAGAGGATAATGTCACAAGCCATCGCACGTTCGAAGGCCTCACGCGTGCTCACCAAGGAGTCTCGAGCGACGCCGCAGTCGATAGGAGTTGCTCCTGCCTCTCGCACAAGCCCCATCAAAGCCGCTGTATTGGACGAATAGATGGTGCCAGGGGTGAGGGGAGTCGGAGCCTCCACCAGCTCGTCTCCTGTCGCGATAATGCCGACGGTGGGACGTCGGGCCACGCAAAGCTCTCGGACCCCCACTGCGGCCGCAAGACCCAAATGGCTCCCATTGAGGGTCGTTCCTGGCTCAAGGACAGGCGAGCCTGCGCTAAGGTCCTCGCCCTGCCAGCGAATGTTCTGCCCGACCTCAACTCCCGCATGCAGCTGAATTTGGTCGCCGACTCTCGTGGTCTGCTCCTGCATGACGACCGAGTCCGCCCCCTCCGGGATGAGAGCACCGGTCATGACTCGCGCCGCCTGGCCCGGTCCGACCGTGAAGTCCGGCGCGTGGCCGGCGGGGACCGTACCCACCACGTCTAGCCACGGCCCTCCTCGAGACCCGTCAGGTTGAGCATCACAGTTGCTGGCTTGGGCGGCCCCTCCCGGCTCGCCGCCGCTCGATGCTTGCAGTGCAAAACCGTCCATCGCGCTGTTGGACCACGGTGGAAGCGGCACTGACGAGACCACTGTACGCAACAAGACGCGCCCATGGGCCTCCTCAAGCGGAACATCCTCTCCGGACGGAGAAGCGACGGTCGCCAAGCATTGGCCGAGTGCGTCCCTGACACTCAGCATGCTACTTTTTGATTTTGAGCTTTTGGCCGGCCATGATCTTCGAGCCCTTCAGCTTGTTCCATGAACGCAGATCGCTGGTTGAGCAATGGTGCCGCTTCGCGATTCCAGAGAGCGTATCGCCACGCCTCACAGTGTAGTGTGTCCACTTGGGCCCCGGCGGTTCCCCGGAGAGCTTGAGGCGCTGACCCGCTCGAATCTTGCTGGCGTTCTTGACTTCGTTCCATCGCATGAGGTCCTTGGTGCTGACCCCGTACTTCCGGGCAATTCCGGAGAGGGTCTGGCCGCTGCGGACGGTGTGATGACTGGGCCGGCTCGGCGCAGCCTTTGTGCTGCCTCCGTGGCTCGCGGCCAGTGCTGTCGTTCCGCCTTGGCTGCTCACGGGAATGATCAGATCTTGTCCGACAGCGATTCGATTGACATTCTTGATCTTGTTGACAGTCTGGATGGAATTTGCCGACACACCGTATTGCTGAGCGATCACACCTAAGGTCTCGCCCCGCTTGACCTTGTGGCGACGGTGTGTGATTCGCTGGTCAGACGGCACCTTGTCGAGCGCGGCGAGAAATGCCTTCCCTTGGTCCTTTGGAACATGAACCAGCTGTCGGGCAGGCGATGGCGGAAGCGCCCAGCGCCTCAGCTGTGGATTCAGCGTGCGAAACTCATCGACAGACACTTTTGCACACTGGGCCAACACATCGATGCCTACGTTCGCTGACACGGTGACGGTGTCATGGCTCATCGGGGCCTCTTTCTCGATGCCCACAAACCCATATCGCTCGGGGTTTTTTCCGATGATTGCCGCAGCGAGGAGTTTCGGCACGTAGTTGTCCGTCTCTGCTCTGAAGGCGCCCTTCTTCGACAGGGTCCAGAAGTCCCGAGTATCGTGATTACGAATGCCTCGACTCACCCTTGAAGGCCCTGCGTTGTAAGCCGCCCAAGCCAGGTACCAGTGCCCGTACCGCTTGTTCAGATGGGCGAGATACTCAATGGCCGCGTCAGTGGCTCGCTCGGGGTTTCTCCGTTCGTCGACCCACCAGTCAACCCGTAGGTCATACCCCTTTCCTGTGCTTGCAATAAACTGCCACAGTCCCACTGCAGAAGCATGGCTGTACGCGTGCGTTGCGTAGCCGCTCTCAATCATAGAGAGAAACACCATATCCTTGGGCAGCCCCGCGGCCTCGAGCTTCTCGTGCATCATGGGCCAGTACTTGCCCGACCGGGCCAACCATTTGCCGTACCACTTTCGCCCTGGCCCTGTGAAGTACTTCAGCCACTTCACGACCGAGTCGTTGACGACCATCGGGATGTCGAACTGGCTTGGATCGATGTCTCTGAGGTGCAGTGGGTCTGCAGCGAGGTGAGCGACTGGATCGGTGTAAAAGTCTACGGGAGGCTCAGCGAGGCGAACGGCTCTATCGACGTACGCGCTCTCTTGTGTACGAGATGCCTGTAGCTCCCGAGACTCTGCTCGGCTCATCGCCGCATCGTGGGCGTCGGCGTCTTTGGGAGGCGTCGGTGCCTCGATGAAATCCCAGAGAGATGCCTCTCCGGTTGGCTCCATGGGTTGAGAAGCGTGGGAGGGGGGTGCCAAAAGCGTCAGGTAGAACAGTGACGAGAGCATCATTCGCGGACGGGGTCGGAGGGGACGAGCGGGGAGGACGAACGGCGGGAGCCAACCGATAAGTGTTGACATGGGTAGTGTAACGCAGGATACGACTTTAGGGTGAGTGCGATCTCAAAACCCCTAAGGTGAGAAGTTGACCGTTCCAAGTGCTGTAGCCATCGCTTGAGCTTTATCCAAGGTCTCTCGCCACTCTTGTTCAGCAACGCTCTCGGCCACGATTCCTGCACCAACATGGAATCGTGCCCGACCCTCCTTGACCGTGGCCGTGCGTATGGCCACGTTGAAGTGTGCGCGACCTCCGTCGGCGAAGAAACCCAGTGAGCCTGTATAGATGCCGCGTGGGCGCTCCTCAAGCCTGTGTATGGCCTGCATGGCCCGTACCTTTGGCGCACCCGTGACCGACCCGGGTGGAAACGCGGCTGCCACCACATCGACCGAGTCGAGCGCAGGCAACACCGTCGCAGTAACGGTCTGTTCGGCGTGCCAGAGGTTTCCACATTGCCGAACCGTTCGGTCACTGGTGGCTACGGTTCCGGGCACCGCCACCCGTCCAAGGTCGTTGCGCACCAGGTCAACAATCATCGTGAGCTCAGCACGCTCCTTTGGGCTCGTCAGCAGCGCGTCTCTACCCTGGAGACCCGCGGACACCGGGGCCGTGCCCTTTATCGGTGTTGAGCAGACCTGGCGTGTCTCAGGCGAGTACTCGATGAACAACTCGGGCGAGTTCGAGAGGACCTCAACGTCAACCTGGCGAAGGTAACAGCCTCGTGTTGAGGGGTTTCTTGTCCGGAGGTCAATCCAGGCCTGAAGTGCATCCGTGACCGCGACATCATCTTGTTCCCAGGCAAGGTTTACCTGGTAAAGCTCACCCCTTGATATGAGCCTCAAGGCGTCCTCAACGTTGTTCATATACTGGAGCGAGCGTGCGTCTGCGTTGTGTGGCTTCCAGGGTTTGTCGTCATGGACTTCGGTGCGCGGGAGCTTCAGCGCCTGCGCAGTCTCCAGTACGTCTTGAGCCTCGGCCCGAAAGGCGGGCGAACCGTGGACCGAAATGCGAGATTCCTTGTGGTCAATCTGGATTGCGCCATCGACCCTCCACAGGCACACATCGTGGGTGGGTCGCGGGATCCGTTGTGTTGGCATCGCT
>CAZKOI010000364.1:0-1953 GCA_964554315.1 uncultured Enterobacterales bacterium
CTTTCTTGCGACGAGCGTTGAGGCCGTCGATCTGTTCCACTCCTTCAGCGAATCCGTGAACCACCGATGAAGACCCTCTCTCTCGCCTGGACGGCCCTCGCCCTCTGTCTCGCCGTGTCTTGTGCGGACGAAAAAGCCTCTGGACCGCCGCCGCTGTTGGGGGCTGATCTCGACGCGGACGCGGACGCGGACGCCGACGCGGACGCCGATGCGGATGCGGATGCGGATTCGGATTCCGACGCCGATGGACTGTTGGGTCCGGACAACCCCAGTCCGGCCAACGGCGCCACAGACGTCAGCCCGGGGACACCGCTCTCGTGGAGCGTGTCGTCGACGGATGGCGCTGCCGTCGTCTGTGACGTCTGGCTGGACGATGGCGACGAGCGAGTCGAGCTTGACGGCGTCACCGAGGCCACTGTGACACCGGGCTGTGTCGGCGGCGCGGACTACGAATGGGGTGTGGAGTGCACCAACGGGTCGGTGACCCGCTCCAGCGATACGTGGACCTTCTCGACCGCGTGCGACGAGCCCGCGCCTTGCTCAGGTTCACCCACCGTGACGGACGCCGACGGCCATTCCTACGACACGATTCAGATCTGTGGTCAGTGCTGGATGGCGGAGAACCTGGCCACGGGTTTTCGAGTGGACGTAGACGTTGATGGCCAGCTCGACAACGGCACCGTTGAGCATTTCTGCAGCGGGGACAGCGACTCTGGCTGCGCGACTCATGGCGGGCTCTATCAGTGGGATGAGGTGATGGGCCACGGCGACAGCGGGAGCCGTGGAGTATGCCCATCGGGGTGGCATGTTCCGTCGGATTCGGAGTGGCAGATTCTGGAGATGGCGCTTGGAATGCCTGCATCTGAGGCTGGCGAGTACACCACGGGTACGCTTCGTCGTGGAGAGGATGACGCGGTGGGCGCTCAGCTTGCTATCGGCGGCTCGTCGGGCTTCGATGCGCGAATGGGATCGGGAATGGCTTCTGACCTCGGCATGGGAGGGTATGGCGGTGTTTGGGGTGGCGATAGTCCTGCTTACTTCTGGACATCCACCTCGAGTGGGAGCTCGAATGCGGTCTATCGCAGCATTGACCTCAGAGCGCCGACCGGTGCTTCGACGCCGTCGTACGACGTGATTCGAAAAAATGCGGCTAAGGTTGATGCGCTCTCGGTTCGATGTATCAAAGACTGAGCCGGATTAGATGAGACAGATTCACGACACAAACCTGGTCTTCGTTCACATCCCGAAGACGGGCGGGATGGCTGTTGTTGCGGCCTTCGGGCTCGAGCACCTCCCGTCGGATCACACCCTAAACAGCGAACAAGACAAGGTCCTGCTCGGACCCGAGTACGTGCGCTTTGCGGTCTTTAGAGATCCGCTGGCTCGCTTTGTGTCGGCCTACAAGTACTCGCTCTCAATGCTGCACAATCACATCGGCAACAACGTTCGTGAGGACATTCTCAATCACGGACTCGGCCAAGACATCAACCTGTTTCTGGCTCACTACGCCGACCAGCCCAGGAGGATGCTCACTAACCTCCACTTTGTGCCGCAGTGGTTCTACTACGTGAACGGCAAGCCGAGCATCTTGCTCAAGCAAGAGCGACTCGACATCGACATTCACATTGCCGCCCGCATGGCGCCCGAGCGCTTCGTGGGGCTGGGTGTCCACAACAAGTCGCCTGAGGCGGTCGACGCCAATGTCACCCTGACCGAGGCCTCCGTGGAGCGCGTGAAGGAGCTGTACCGCACAGACTTCATGCTATGGAATAGCTGACCTCACCTCCACCTCATGTGGCACGATGGGGGTGTGGCAGGAGTAGGAAGATGAAGACGCTTTGGCTTGGGCTACTTGTTTTCGGCGGTAGCCTTGGGTGTCGCTCGAACGGAGGCGGCAAGGGTGCGATGGATACCGCGGACCCTGATGTCGCGGATGCCGACGCGGACGCCGAC
>CAZKOI010000364.1:2053-3691 GCA_964554315.1 uncultured Enterobacterales bacterium
CTCCCGCCTGCGGTGAGGATACCGGCACGCTCCCCTCCGATGCCGACGCGGACGCTGACGCGGACGCCGACGCCGACGCGGATGCGGACGCGGACGCGGACGCCGACGCGGACGCCGATGGCGACACGGGAGACACCGGGTCCGCGCCAGTGGATGCGGATGGGGATGGGTTTACGGCCCTCGAGGGAGACTGCAACGACGATGATCCGGCGGTGAGCCCCGGCGTGGTCGAGGTCTGTGACGGCGTGGACAACGACTGCGACGGCAGCGTGGACAATGGCGCTGCGGATGCGCCGACATGGTTCCTGGATGATGACGGCGACGGCTTTGGCGATAGTGCTTGGCCCGAGGTATCGTGCTCAGCGCCTGCGGATCACGTCGCGGATAGCTCCGACTGTGACGACGCATCGGCACTGGTGAGCCCAGACGGAATCGAAGCCTGCGATGGTCTCGACAATGACTGCGACGGGGAGGTCGACGAGGGCGAGACTGTGCTGGTCTTCGTCGACGGTGACGGGGATGGCTTCGGCGGCGAGCCGGCCATCCTCTCGGAGTGCGACGCGATGACGGGCTACGTGCTCACGGGTGGCGACTGTGACGACGATGACCGCGCGATCAGCCCCACCGGTGTCGAGGTGTGCGATGAGCGTGACAACGACTGCAATGGCTGGGTGGACGACGAGGCGACGGATGAGGCCACTTGGTATCTCGACCACGATGGCGATGGCTTCGGGGACGTGGATTGGCCCATGGCCGGCTGCTCAGCACCCGACGGCTTCGTTCCGATGCCCACCGACTGTGATGACAGCGCTGCGAGCGTGAGCCCTGCAGCCGACGAAGTGTGCGATGGCCTCGACAACAATTGCGATGGTGAGATCGACGAGGCGGGCCTCATCAGCGTCTTCATCGATGGCGATGGTGATGGCTTCGGAGACGTACCGACCACGATCGGCGGCTGCACCGCCATGGAGGGGTATTCGCTCGAGGGAGGGGACTGTGATGACCTGGACGAAGCGGTCTATCCTGGGGCCTTGGATGAGCCCTACGACGATGTTGACGGCGACTGCGCAGGCGACAGTGACTTTGATGTCGATGGTGATGGATTTGATGACCCGGCGGGCGGGGGTGAGGACTGTGACGACACCGACCCGCTGGTCTACCCTGGCGCGCCCGAGGTCTGCGACGACATCGACAGCGACTGCGATGGCTCGGACGGACCCGACTGCTGGTCCGCAGGAGACCCCGTCTTGGTGGAGTCCGACACCCTCGGATCTTGGATGGAGTTCCGGTGCAACGAGTGGTCCGGTGACATCTGCACACAGCCCCAGGGGCGAATACCGGACGGTGAGTGCGGTAGCCACGGATCAGGAGGCGAGTGGGTGGATGCAACCTTCTTCAACTCTCCCGGGGAGCGGATTTGTCCGAGCTTCTGCAAGGCGATGACTGGCGATCCAGGCTGGAGCGTGTGCACGGCGGGAAGCCGGACGGTATCGGGCTGGGCCACGACGGGATATTCCGCCTCTTGGGGCGGCTCGGCTTGCTCGTCCAGCGACTACCGGTGGTGGACAGAGACATCTGGAGGGACCTTTGTTGTCCGCATCAGCGGCTATGGCGTGGGAACATCGCTCCTCAACGTTC
>CAZKOI010000365.1:0-3684 GCA_964554315.1 uncultured Enterobacterales bacterium
TTGACGCCGCCATAGGGCATGTGGTCGACCTGCCAGCTCGGAATGTCACCGATGACCACCCCGCCGACCTCAAGCGTGTCCCATGCTCGCTGGACCTTGTACAAGTCACGCGTGAAGACGCCCGCCTGGAGCCCAAAGTCGGATTCATTGACTTCGTCCAATGCCTCGTCGAAGTCGGTAAACGTCGAGAGGACCGCGACGGGGCCGAAGGCTTCCTTGCAGACCACCTTAGCGGTCTTGGGGACGTCCTTGAGGAGGGTCGCCTCCAGGACATTTCCGGACCGGCCGCCCCCAACAAGGATCTGGCCACCGGCAGCGATGGCCTCTTCAACCCATGCCTGGAGGCGCGTCGCCTCACGCTCCGTGATCATGGGTCCAACAAAGGTGGACGGATCCTTAGGATCCCCGCTCTTGAGGCGCCGAGTCGCCGCCACAAGCTTCGCCTCAAAGGCCTCCGCCACCGATGCGTGCACAATGATTCGCTGCACACCGATGCAGCTCTGCCCTGACTGATAGAATGCACCAATGGTGATCCGCTCGACCGCGTCGTCGAGGTTGGTGTCCTCATCGACGATCACGGCAGCGTTACCCCCCAGCTCGAGAACAACTCTCTTCTTGCCGGCTCGAGCCTTGAGGTTCCAGCCCACATCCTGAGAGCCGGTGAAGCTCAAGAGCTTAAGCCGCGGGTCCGTCGTGAAGAGGTCGGCACCATCCCGGCGGCAGGGAAGGATCGAAAAGGCCCCTGGAGGGAGCGCGGTCTCGGCCAAGATCTCCCCGATGACCAGTGCTCCCACCGGTGTCAGGCTGGCGGGCTTGAGAACAAACGGACACCCAATGGCGATGGCGGGGGCCACTTTATGGGCGACCAGGTTGAGAGGAAAGTTGAACGGCGAGATGAAGCTTACAGGGCCAATGGGAACGCGCTTCCACATGCCCCGATAGGCATCGGCCCGCGGTGAAATCCCCAGCTCGAGGACCTCACCATTCACGCGAACGGCCTCCTCTGCAGCATACCGAAAGGTATCAATCAATCGTGTGACCTCACCGCGAGCGTCCTTGATCGGCTTGCCCGCCTCTATACAGAGCGTCATTGCGAGCTCATCAAAGCGTTCCTCGAAGCGCCGAACACAGTGAGTGAGAACAGCCTGACGGGCATGGGCGGGCATCCGCCTCATCGCCTCCGCGGCCCTCTCTGCAGCCTCGATAGCGGCATCAATTGCGGATTCATCGGCAAGGGCAACCCGTGTGACAAGCTCTCCGGTGTACTTGTCATGCACCTCAAGGTCTGCGTTGGCAGCGATCGGCTGATTGGCCAGGTAGTATGGATATTGCGCTCTCAACATGACGCCCTCCTCTGGACGGTTTGGTGACAGAGCCCGACCTAGGGTGCTTGGAGCTGACTCGGCTTGGACCTGGGGCGACTGGACTTATCGGTCGACGCGCGCGGACAAATCATCGGCTTACCGGAGGCCTCCCAGCACCGCATGTGAAGCACCTCACCCCGCCTGTAGCGCGCCACGAGGCTCCGGCGACCGTTGGGGTGCCACTCTCGCCAGCGCCCGTGCGGCTCACCCTGCTTGAAGCGCGCATGGCCGCTCTTGGCCCCGCTGTCAAACCAAGAGAACATGGGTCCGTCGGGTTTGCCTTGCGTCCAGTTTCCAATCTCCGCCACTTTACCGTTGGCATGCCAATGGGTCACGAGACCATCCTGTACACCGTCCACCCAGTGCCCCGTGGACGCCCGCGTTCCAGAGGCATGCCAGGTCGTCAAGGGTCCCGTGGCGCGCCCGTTCACCCAGCGTCCCTCGGCCGACCGCTGGCCATTCTCATGCCAACTTCGAAAGCCACCGTGGGGCTCTCCGTTCTTGCTGAACCCAACCCCCTCGGGTCGACCGCTCTCGCGCCAGACCACCACTGGACCATGGGCTCGCCCCTCCATGTAGCAGGTGAGTCGCAACGATCCACTGGGTGCAGGCTCGACCACCCGCTCCGCACTGTCCCAACAAGAGAATGAGCACGCCCCCGGTGCCGAACATCCGTCTAAGAGCGCAACCGCATCTTCTATGCTGGGTACGGACTCCGCAGCCTTCACAGAATTCGCCTGGGCCGTCGCTAGAATAATGGTCAAAAGCAGCATGCTTCCCCCGGCTTGACGCTTAGGCTAACCTCACCCGCCCAAAGCCGATATAAACCGACCTATGATTAACGAAGCCAACATTCTTGAAGCCCAACGCGCTTGGGGCCATGCGGTGGTTCATGTGGGCGCTGCACCGACCCATGACCAAGCCACCGACCGTGCTGAGGCCCTTGCAAAGACCCTGTACGTGACCGACGGATCGCTCCTCTTCGCGCCCACCAAGGCGTCACTGATCCAGTTTCGCCCCACCGTCGAGAGCGCTGTCTCCTACTTTGTGGGAGGAAACAGCGCTTTTCCCGAGGACAAGGGCTTCGCTCTCGAGCCGTGGACCTCCGTACGCTTTGAGAATGCGGGCATTCGTGTCCTCGGAGATCGCCACGCGGTCGCCATGGGAAACTACTTCTTCGGACGCGCCGACGGCTCCGAGGTCAAGGTCGAGTTCACCTTTGGGTACGAGGAAATTGACGGCGAGGTGCGGATTATACTGCATCACTCCGCGCTGCCCTTCAGCGCATGAGGCCGGCTACAGGTAGCGTAGCCAGCCCAGGTCCCGTCGCTCTCGCTTGAGCCTGTCCCATACCAAGCACACGGGGAAGAGCAGTAAGACAACCCATCCCCATGCAACCAGGATGAGCGGCACCGATACCGCCACATCGGCTGGAACGCGCGGGGTCCCGTACTGAAGTCGTGAGTAGATCTCACCGGTCGCGTGGGCGATGGGGAGATGCACGAGGTAGACGAACATGGGAACCCTTCCGAAGACCTGGATGGCTTCGCTAAGTCGACTCGTGGATTTCGCCGGCCCACCCAGAAGCAGGGCCCCCACGCCCAAGGTCATCAAGAGAAAGGCCGTGCTGGGCGGGTACTTGCTCGGGTCGAGAAAGTCGGCAACGGTCATCGATAGGCTCGGCTGAAGCGACCAAGGGTTGGGATCAGTGTAGGGAGACGCTCGAAGACAGAGGAAGACGGCCAGCATCAAGAGGCCCACCCGCGCCATCTGTCTGCGCGTCGCGTTGACGACAACGTCGCTGAGTCCGAAGCCTAAGAGACAAACACCAAACCAGGGCAAGAGTGCGTAGGCCCCCCCCACGCGATGCCCGAGGATGGTCATCGCTCCCGGCTGGAACCAGAGCTGCCAGAATCCTTCATTGGGCCTAACTTGCAGCCAATCGAGCCCGACAACAAGCACGATGCCGACCGCGGCGGCGCATTGTGGGGCAGCGCTAACGGTCATCGAGAGCAATACCATTGAGCCGCCGAGAGCCCATAGGACACCAAGGTAGGTCGCTGTCCAATCCCAGCCCCAGCAAAAGCTGACCCACGTCACCTCAAGAAAAATCAACCAGATCCCACGACTGAGCAGGAAGCGTCGCGTGTCAGCCGGCCTTGAACGGCTCCTGAGGGCAGCGGAGACACCCATCAAGAAGACGAAGACGGGGGCACACAGGTGGGTGACCCATCGAACCGAGAAGAAAGCACCGGTGGTGGTGGTGAGGTCGGTCGGGTTGGCGCCCGTTGGGCCAATAAAAGCCCGGACATGGTCTAAG
>CAZKOI010000366.1:0-3677 GCA_964554315.1 uncultured Enterobacterales bacterium
TCCTCAGTTCATGGAGAAGTTCGAGCTTCCCTACGATGAGCTGGACTTTCCCTTTTACGTGATCCTGGGCAATCACGACTACGGTGAGCTGTCCATTGATCTCAGCCGCCCACCGCATCAGGTGGAGTACACCGCGTACTCCGATCGGTGGACCATGCCGGACCGTTACTATGCCTTCGACTCCGGCCCCGCCCAGTTCCTGGGTCTCGACACCAATGCCATCATGATTGAGGACCTGCCGCTTATCCCTACCTCGGGTCAGTACACCTGGTTGGGACCCGCCATAGCGGCCTCTGATCGCCCCTGGCAGATTGCCTTCGGCCACCACCCCTATGTGTCCAATGGCCAACATGGCAATGCCGGTACGTACGAGGGTATCCCGGGGATTCCGGTGGTCAGTGGGGCCTCTGTTCGAGACTTCTTCCATGACCACGTCTGCGGCATGGTGGACGTGTACTTCAGCGGGCACGATCACAACCGGCAGTGGCTGCAGCCAGCGTGCGGCACTCACTTCATCGTCTCCGGAGCGGCAGCCAAGAGCACCGATCTAGTCGGTCGTGGTACGCCGACGCTCTGGGAGGACGACAGCACCCAGGGGTTTCTTTGGGTCGAGATACGCGGTGATGAGCTGGTCGGGGAGTTCTACAACAAGGAAGGGGTGATGGACTTTACCCACACCCTCTCAAAGGCACGATGACTCCGCCCACCAAGCTCCCGCCGCGTCCAAAGGCAGCCTCTCTCTTTATGGCGGTTCCGATCGTCTTTCTCGGCGCGCTCGGACTTGCTGTTGCCGTACTCTTTGGCGTCACTCGCTTTGGCGATCAGACCGCCTCAGGTGCTCAGGCAGCGATCGCTTTCGCAGGGCCGTGCTTGGGTGACGCGCGGGCTCACATCCTCGCGAGAGCCCAACAGATCGGCATGCCTGCGGTCATGGAAGGCGATGTCATGACAGCGACCTTGCCCGACCTCGATGACGCGGAGAACCTCATCCCCGCGCTCTTGGTTCGAAGCGGTCAGCTGACGGTCCGTGACGACGAGGGTGCGACCGTTTTTGACAATGGGCACATCGATGCAGTGGCGATTGATCTGGACAGCGCAGGCATGCCCGTGACCGTGCTCAAGCTCAGTGCAGGTGCACGGGCCAAGCTGAAGACCATGGAGTCAGACCGACGCCTTCAGGTTCAGGTGGACGATGAGACCTTCGACAGCGTCAAGACATCCGCGCTCCAAGACACGCCCGAGCTGACCCTCACCTCGGGAGACGGGAAGACCTCCGTGAGGATGAAGCGAGCCGCGGACCGAGCGATCATCTTGGAGCACGGACCGCTCCCGTGTCAGGTCCACGTCACCAACGTGGCGATCATTCCCACTGGGGGGTAAGATGACGACTGGGTGGATGGCTGCGACCGGCAGCGCGTGAAAAAGGGAGACTTTTTTCGCTCGTCTACTCACATTCTCTCGCTCAGCCTCCGAAATGATCCCTGTGCACCCCCTGATGACCAGAGCAGCTTCCATGGCTGCGCTCAGCCTCGCTGCAGCCGCATTCGCGGACACCGCCGCAGCGGGCTCGGAGCCCATCCCCGCGTACAGCCGAGACGCCAAGGGGATCGCGCTCGCTGTGACCGAGCTGCTTCCGTCTCTGGACAACTGCGTCACCTCCCACGAGGCCCTCGGCGGAAAGGGTGATGTGACGTTTGAGATCGCCTTCGAGGTCAACACCGACGGAGAGATCGCCGATCTGACCATTGAGAGCAGAGATGTGCCCGTGACCGGCCTCGACAGCTGCATTGAGGGTGCCCTGAGCGCGATGAGGTTCCAGCCGGGCGAGTTTGCGATTCCTGTGCAGATTCCGCTCACGTCCTCCGCAACATCAGGGGCTCAGGCCAACGGCTCATTGGGTACCGCTGCTCATCCGCGGCCCTGAACACACGAGAGGCCCGAGCAAAGAGCACCGGGCCTCTACGGATACCTCGGCGTCTTGGCGCCTAGCCAGCAGGCGCGGGAGGAGGCCCACCCGCCGGAGGTGCTGAACCTTCCCCAGCAGGAGGCGGACCACCCGCAGGGCCACCACCCGCACCCGGCACACCGGGGAGAGCCGAGAAGTCGATCTTCAGGCCGGTTTGGTTCTTGGCACCGCTAATCTCGCCCATCTTGTGGAGGACCGTGAACTTCTCCCCCTTCGAGGGACGCCCATTGCCGTCCCTGTCATCCAAGACCTCAAGCACCACTTTCCCATTGTAGATGGGCACCGCCATGCTGAAGGGGCCTGCACCGCCGACCTGATACGGTGGCGGGCGGAAGTCATTGTCAGAAGCTGGAGCACCGGGCGTGGTGCCCTCGTCATCGGAGGGCGGCACAAAGGGAGCCACGGTGATGACCAGCGCATTGCTGCAGTCACCGCAGACAATCTCACCCTTGAAGGTCACGTGAGGCCCCGCCTTGATCTCCTTCTGGGCATCCTCTGAGGAGGGCTGATCAACACCCGAGAGCGCGTCATCGATGTGCACCTCATTGACCACGTAGGTACCGGTCGCAGCGGCTGGATCGGCCTCGTCAGGATTTTCGACCGGCTGAACTCCATCGCCGCCTCCCGCAACGGGCGGCGCCGGAGTGGGTGCAGCACCGCCAGCAGGTGCGTTCTGAGCCTTCGAGCCGCCATCGGGAGGGGTGGGACAGCCGACGAGGGCCAGGGCAAGTACGGGGATTGTGAATCGCATCGGATCCTCCATTTACGGTGAGAAGGTATCGGCTCCATCTGCGAGCAGCAATCCCCCTCGTGGACTTCTTGAGCTTTGGTCCTGGGTTCACTTCGACCGAAGGTCCGCTGCACACCGAAAACCGGCACTCTTTCGGCGGCTCTCGGGCACAAATGCCGACCACTCGCCGGCGGGGTTGGGACGAAAGTCAAAGTAGAAAGAGCCTCCCCTGACAGCGACTCGAAGGCCCGGGCCCGCCGCCGAGGCGTTTATCATCGCTCCCGATGCGTCGAAGCCCTCGTGACGAGCATCCTTCCAGTCATCGACTCGAAAGTCGGCGGTGTACTCCCAGGCGTTACCGAAGGCATCATCAAGCCCGAAGGCGCTCCGACCCTTGGGGTATTGGCCGACGGGGGCGGTTCGCTCGTAGCCGTCCGTTGAGTCGAAGAACGGCGCCTCTATCTGACCGTGGTTCATCCTCTCCCCGTTGTAGCGGCTGCCCCAGGGGTAGACGCGGCGCGCGTCCTCCGGACCCAGGGCCGCAATCTGCCACTCTGCCTCCGTCGGAAGGCGCTTTCCTCGGTAGGTGCAGTAGGCTCGGGCGTCGTAATAGCTCACGAGGGTGACGGGGTGATCTTCTCGACCCTCCGGCCCCCTGGACCCTTGCCAGTTCCAGCCATCGTCCGCCCACGGCTCCGCGACATGTGGAGGCCGGTAACCCGCGTCCTCAACAAAGCCCGCATAGGCCAGCTGAGTGACCTCCGTCCGGTCGATAAGGAAGGGTTCAACCTTGGCGAGCCGCGTCTCTAGTCCCATGCCGGCCCGACTCGTCCACAGCGAGGCCTGAACGGCCTGGGGTGGCCTGGAGACAAACGAACCCGGCGGCGGAGCGTGCTCAGGGGTCGCTTCTGGCGAACCATGTCGAGGACCGAGTCGAACCGTGCCTCCCGGGACGCGCACCCTGCCGTGGCTCGACGATTT
>CAZKOI010000367.1:0-3651 GCA_964554315.1 uncultured Enterobacterales bacterium
TGCGACGTGAAGAAGGTCGTATCCGCCGGTATGTGCACCTCGGAACGGGCAACTACCACTCCGGAACAAGCCGTTACTACACGGACTTTAGCTACATGACGGCAGACCCAGTCGTTGGCGAGGACGTGCACAACGTCTTCCAGCAGCTGACGAGCTTCGGCAGTGTGCTCCCGACTCAGCGGATTCTACAGGCACCCTTTAGTCTCAGGGACAGACTGATGGCCCTCATCGACCAGGAGGCTCAGGCGGCGCGTGAGGGTCGGCCCGCCTCTATACGCGCGAAGCTCAATGCGCTCAGCGACCCGGCCGTGATCTCGGCTCTGTACGATGCGAGCCAGGCCGGCGTGAAGATCAGCCTCATCGTTCGCGGCATCTGCTGTCTGCGGCCCGGTCTGCCCGGCATCAGCGAGAACATCTCGGTGCGGAGCATCTTGGGTCGCTTCTTGGAGCATGCCCGGGTCTACCAGTTTCACGCCGATGGAGATGACCTTGTGTACATCGCGAGCGCCGACTGGATGGATCGCAACCTTCGCCGACGGGTGGAGGTGGCGGTGCCCATTACTGAGCCGGCGCTCAAGCGACGCGTGGTTCGAGAAGCGCTCGACATCCCCGAAGTCGACAACGTCAATGCATGGCTTCTGGACAGCTCGGGCAACTACGTGCGACTTCAGCCTTCAGGTGACCAAGCACCGGTCCACGTTCAGACTGAGCTCATCCTCGAGCACCACCCCTAGCGAACGACGAGCTCGTAGCCCAGCCCCACCAAGTGCTGTGCTTCCTCCTCGAGATCCGCACGACTGAGCGGCCGCTCATCAAGCCAACCTCCGGGAAAAGACAGCTCAATCCTTCGTCCGCTGACCTCTACCAAGAGCTCGGGCGCGGGTCGGGGCGAGCGACGCCGATGAATGCGGGTGGCGATCCGGAGGGCACAGGCCAGGTGGAGCAGCGGCCTGTCGAGCATCGGTGCTATCTGCGCGAGCTTGTCTCGAGAGGGGCTCCCTCGGTGACCATACACCAACGCGGCAATGAAGCACTGGAGCTGTCGGCTAAAGCCCGGCATGTCCGCATGGGTGAGCAGATACGCGCCGTGCTTGTGGTACCCCGAGTAGGTGACAAACATCCCCGCCTCATGCAGGGCCGCAGCCCATCGGAGCGTCGACCGCTGTTCGGCCTCCAGGCCCCACGTCTCCGCGACCTGACTGAAAATACTGAGCGCGGTCTGCTGCACACGAAAGGCCTGCCTGCCGTCGATCTCGTACCGCGTCATGAGGTGTCGAACCGTGCTCTCACGGATGTCCTCGGGCTGCCCTCGACGGACGAGCTCGAGGAGCACGCCCTCTCGAAGCGCATTGTTGGAGGCGCGCAGGTCCCGAATTCGAAGCCCCTCCACCAGCGCGCTGAGAATGGCTACCCCGCCGGCAATCACGGGACGCCGGCTCTCCGAGAGGCCATCAAGGCTCAGCTGATTGGCATGCCCGGCCTTCACCATCGCCTCGCGGAGCCACGCCAGGCCGTCGGAGTCGATGCGTCCGTAGCCCTTGGCGTGGAGCATCGTCTCGATGGCGAGCACCGTTCCGGACGATCCCACCACCGCGTCCCAGCCCGCCTTTCGATAGGAGCGAACGACGCCCTGCATCACACGCAGCGCTGCCGTCTTGGCGTCATCAAAGGCCTGCGAAGTGAGCACACCTTCAGGAAAGAACTGCTTTGACCAGCTCACGCAGCCCATGTTCAGAGAGTCGAGCTGGGCCGGCTCGGCACCCTCACCGATGATGAGCTCGGTCGAGCCGCCCCCGATATCGAGCACCAACATACGCCCCGGCGCCTCAACGTCTCGCACCACTCCCCTGTAGATAAGGCGTGCCTCTTCGCGACCGCTGATGATGTCAACCGGGTGCCCAAGCGCGCCTTGAGCGCTCTCGAGGAAGCGGACGACATCGCTCGCCTTTCGGAGGGTGTTGGTCCCCACTGCCCTGACCTGGGATGGCGGGAGGTCACGAATTCGCTCGCCGAAGAGGCTCAAGCACTGCAGCGCGCGCTCCTCAGCATCCTCGGAGAGGCTGCCGTCAGCGCCAAGTCCCGCCGCGAGACGAACGCTGTGCTTGAGCCTGTCGACGATGGTCAGGAGCCCGTTCTCCGCCTGCTGGGCAACGACCATGTGGAAGCTGTTCGAGCCGAGATCGATGGCTGCAAACTGGAGACCAGGCTGGGAAACAGGGCGTGTAGTCATTGCGAAGACCATACTTCAATCGAAGCACCAACGCTCTGAGTAGGCTTCGTCCTTCTGCCGGTGTGCGCTAGACTTGCGGCCAGGAGCGCCCATGAAGACCGTGCATGTTGCCACTTTGATCGCTGCCACAGGGTGCGGACCGCCCGCTCACCAGCCCGTTGGCTCGGCCAAAAACGGCGGAACCGATAGCGGTTCAGGAGTCGCTGAAGCGGACACAGGAACACCGAACGCAGGCGACGATCGTGACGACACCGACTCCGGCGCCGAGAGCGATGAGGTCGCACACCGCGCGGTCTTCGTGGTGCACCTTGAGCCCGGCGCCGTGCCGGTCGAGCCCGCGACATCCCTCCCGAGCACGGTCCGAGCCGAGCAATACCTCGAGGACCTCGTCGATCTCATCGTCCTCGCTGACCACGCAGACCACCAGCTCACCATTATGCTGAGCCCTCAGTGGGCCGCGCACATCGCGAGCGAAGACTGCGTCGTCCCCGCGGCTGCCGACGCGCTGACTTCGAGCAGCGCTGACTTCGACAGCTGCCTGGCGCTCGCGCACGGGATTGAGGCGCGAGGTCACGAGCTGGCGCTGCACCATCATCCGCTCAGCGGGGGCTCGACGTGGGACGGATACACGGCGGAAGAGGTCTGGACAGCCGACCGAGATGGCGACGGTACGGACGAGACCTACTTTGCGGATGGCGGCGGACCCAGCGGGCCCGACCCGTGGTACTTGGGTACCGTCGATGCGATGGTCGAGGCGGTGGCAGGGATTACGTCCAGTGGCATCATACGGACCGCCACAACGGAGGAGTTTCACCCGATGCTGACGTTCTCCATGGCGGGAGGTCCAAGCGCCTACTCATCGCTGGAGAGCCCGGGTGATCTGGTCGGGGAGCCGTGTGCGACCGCCTATGGTGACCACTGGGTGTGGGAGCTTCGTATGCGGTTGTTCACCAGTGCCACCGCGCAGGCCTCGCTCCTATCCACAGAGCTTCCTGCTGCACTAGACGATCTCACGAGTGAGGCCCCGGCACCAAAGGCGCTCGGTTTTGTGACCCACGCCATCAACGTCGATGAGACAGGCTTGTCAGGGTACGAAGAGTTGTTCAGCCAACTGACCGCGAACGGCATGGACCTTGAGCCCGTCTCCGAGGTCATGGCCCGCTTCTCAAGCACCGATGCTGATGCCTCTGCTGCACCCGAGGAGTCCCGATGTATTGTGGTAGACAGTGCTCGAGAGGAGGTGCGATGAGTGGGTTGATCTCGATAGCCGCTTTGCTCTTGGTGACAGGATGCGGCAGTGAGGGCTCGAAAGATGAAGGCCTCGCTGTGGATACCGCACCGACGGGCGGCTTCGACTCAGGGGACTCCGATGCGGACGCCGATGCCGATGCGGACGCCGATGCCGATGCGGACGCCGATGC
>CAZKOI010000368.1:0-3648 GCA_964554315.1 uncultured Enterobacterales bacterium
CCGCACCATGCTGCGGACGCTTACCTTCGCCGGCTTGTCGACGAGGGGCACAAGGTCGCGATTGCGGAGCAAGTCGACACACCGGGAGACGAAAAGCCCAAGCTGATGCGGCGAGAGCTGGTCCGTGTCGTTAGCCCCGGCATACCTTGGGATAGCGATCAGATCGAGT
Source organism: uncultured Enterobacterales bacterium (assembly GCA_964554315.1). GTDB lineage: Bacteria > Myxococcota_A > UBA796 > UBA796 > UBA796 > UBA796. The sequence continues at coordinate 170 of CAZKOI010000368.1, forward strand.
CGAGGGAGTCTTGCTTCCTGATGGCCGCGTTCGGGAACTCGCCGTGGGGTCTCGCATTTCTCGATGTGTCGACGGGAGAGCTTCGTGTGACGGAGGCTCAATCGGAGGCACTCGCCCTTCGTGAGATGAGTCGGCTCGCGCCCAGAGAGGCAATCCTCAGTGAGGAAATGGCTCGCATCCCGGCCATACAGGCCGTCCTCGATGATGTAGCCGTAACCACTGTCGAGGCAGCCTGGTTTGATGAGGAGTCGGCGGTTGCCGGGCTGACCACTCTTCTCGGGACCCATGATCTGAGCGGCTTTGGGGCCGGTGGCCTCACCCACGCGCTCTGTGCCGCTAACGCGCTCGTGTCCTACGTACGCGACACGGCTCGGGTTGGCCTCGATCACATCCAAGATCTTCGTCCGTACTCCGTCGAGGGCCACATGGTCATCGACCAGACGACACGGACCAACCTCGAGGTCTTTCGACCCATGCGAGGAGCCGGGAGAAAGGGGACGCTCGTGCATCTTCTCGACCGGACCTCTACGCCCATGGGCGGTCGGTGCTTGAGGGACTGGTTGGCCCATCCGCTCATCGACCCCGCCCACATTCACTATCGCCAGGACGCTGTCGAGGCGCTCACCCAGTCGCGAGGTCGCGAGACCCTTCGGCACAACCTAAGGGGGGTCAAGGACCTCGAGCGATTGGGCACAAAAGCCGCGCAGGGGCTCGCAAATGCTCGCGACCTTCGTGCCCTCGGCGCATCCTTGGCCGCTATCCCGTCGGTGGTCGCCAACGTTCAAGACCTCCAACCGTTTGCATCGAACCTCCCGACGGACCTGCTTCAGGATGTCCGCGACGACATCGACCACTGGATCGTTGACGAGCCTCCGGCCAGCCTGACGGATGGAGGCGTCATTCGCAGGGGTGCGAATCCGGAGCTGGATGAGCTCATTGTGCTCTCGACGGAAGGCAAGACGGCGATTGCCGGTATTGAGGCAAGCGAGCGGGAGGCGACAGGCATCTCGAGCCTAAAGATCAAGCACAACAAGGTCTTCGGGTACTTCCTGGAGGTCACTCAAGCCAATCTAGACCGTGTGCCGGACTCCTGGATTCGAAAGCAGACTTTGGCCAATGCCGAGCGCTACATCACCCCTGAGCTGAAGGAGTTTGAGGAGAAGGTACTCGGCGCCGAGGACAAGCGGCGGTCGCTCGAGTACACCCTCTTCTGCTCGCTGCGCGACAGGATTGGTGGCGAGTTTGGGCGCATCCAAGCGCTGGCGCGGTGGGTCGCACAGGTCGATACCCTGGCGAGCCTCGCTTCACTCGCCGTTGACCGTCGATATACGCGACCTGTGGTCGACAGCGGCACACGAATCGAATTCAGGGCGTGTCGGCATCCTGTGGTTGAATCCGCCAGCCTGGATGAGCCGTTTGTGCCTAATGACATTTCGTTGGACGAGAGCCGTCGGTTGATTGTGCTGACTGGCCCAAACATGGCGGGGAAGAGCACTGTCATGAGGACAGTGGCCTTGTGTACGCTCATGGCACAGATTGGAAGCTTTGTTCCTGCGGAGACCGCTCACATCGGCGTCTGCGACAGGCTGTTTGTTCGCGTTGGCGCGAGCGACGACCTCGCCAAGGGACGTAGCACCTTCATGGTCGAGATGGCCGAGACCGCGCTCATCTTGAATCAGGCCACTGAACGCTCACTCGTCTTGCTCGACGAGATTGGGCGCGGGACAAGCACGCTGGATGGGCTCTCCATCGCGTGGGCCGTAGCCGAGGCCATGCATGACCGCGTGAAGGCACGCACAATCTTTGCCACCCACTACCATGAGCTCATTTCCTTCGCCGATGAACGGGCTGCAGCCGTCAACATGCACGTCGGTGTCCGCGAGTGGGGCGAGCGCGTCGTCTTCTTGCGCACCCTCAAGGCCGGCGGGGCGAGCAAGTCGTATGGCATCCAGTGTGCTCGACTGGCGGGCATGCCAGCGGCGGTGGTGGAGCGGGCGAGGGGACTCCTGCGACAGCTCGAGGACCAGCGAGCGAAGAGCCAAGGACCGCAGCTTTCACTCTTTGGCGGCCCTCCCGAGGTCGATGAAGAGAAAGAGGCATTCGATCCCATCCGGGAGGCTCTCGTCAAGATCAACCCCGATGATATGTCGCCCAAGGCCGCGCTCGAGGCGCTGTATCGCCTGAAAGGCCTGTTGGTGGATGAATGATGCAAGCACTGTGGTTCATGGCCGCGCTCTTCTTGAGCGGTATAGCGAAGGCCGCAGAGATCCAAAAGGTGAGAGTCTTCGCGGGCAAGGATCACGCACGAATCATCATCCTCAACAGCGACACGGTGACCGGCGTCGAGACAAGATCCTCACCGGCGACATCGACCGCACCCGCCAGGGCAACCGTGCTGCTTCCCGCGTCCCAGATGGGCAAGACCGTTCAACCTAAGATTCCGATCGGAGAGGCGGGCATCAAGCAGATCCAGATCGTGCAGGTGGGCGACGGCCTACAGTTCACGATCGAACTCAACGAGGCTCGCACGCTAACCGCCACGGAGGTTGGCGACTCCGCCATCTTGCTCGACCTGCTTCCGTTGAATGGTACCCCCGACGAAACCCTACCGACGGCAGAACATATTGAGGCCTGGTTGGCCGGCGTGTCGCTGTCCCGAATGGCATCGAGCACGCCTCGGGACCGCAAGCTCATTGTCGTTGACGCGGGCCATGGGGGCTTCGATCATGGAGCGATCGGCACCCAAGGCACCCGAGAGGCCGACATCGCTCTCGAACTTGCTCGCCGTACCGCAGAACAGCTCGAGACCCGACTCGATGTCGATGTCATCATGACGCGAGACCGGGACATCTTCGTCCCGCTGCGCGATAGAGCTGCACTCGCAAATCGGGAGCATGCGGACCTCTTCCTTTCGATCCATGCCAATGCGGCTCCCAACAATTTTAGTAAGGGAATCGAGACCTACAGCCTAGCCAGCGCGTCGGATGCGAACGCTGCACGGGTAGCAGCTCGCGAGAATGCAATGGCCCGTGGGTGGTCAGATAAGTCGGACCCCGTGCTTGGGCGATTACTGGCCGCCGGTACCGATAGGCTTTCGAGAGAGCTGGCTTTCGAGGTGCAACGGACGGTGGTCGACAACCTACGAGAGGTCTACCCAGAGGCCGACATTGTCGATCTCGGAACCAAGACGGCGCTCTTTTATGTTCTTGTCTCCACTCGCATGCCAGCGATTCTCTTCGAGGCCAGCTTTGTCTCCAACTCGGACGACGAGCGACGTCTAAGGGCACCGCACTTTCAGCAGGCCATGTCGGACGCGATTGTCGATGCAGTTGAGACTTGGCTGGAACGCCAGTCAGGTAACTAGCCAATGGACGATGCCGTCGAAGGCTTCCTGAACTGGTGCCGCGCTGAGCGAGGGCTCTCCGAGAACACGCTTGATGGTTACGCTCGAGACCTTCAACGAATGGCGATGTTTCTTC
>CAZKOI010000369.1:0-3641 GCA_964554315.1 uncultured Enterobacterales bacterium
GGGTGTTGGCAAGAGCTGCAGTCGACGACTCGAGTCGCTTGAGCAGACCCGAGCGCAACAGGCCGACGTTGGTGATCTCCAACCGATCGACGTCGGCCCCCGAGTGATAGAGACTCGGCGCGTATCGCGCAAGCGAGAGGCGCGTCGGATCCCGGTCAATCCCTGACCGGATGACGAGCTCCTCATCGTCGCTGACCTGCAACGCATGAATCACTCGCTCAGCGAGATCGGCTGCCTGATCATCAAGGGTGTAGGTCACGCGCTTCACAACCGGCGTCGGAAACTCAATAGGGACTAGTTCGCCTCGGTTGTTCTTGATGAAGTCGTTGACGTACTCCTTTTTGATGAATCGGCGGGTGCGTCGAACGGCAACCTGGTCCATCAGGTCGAACAGATGCTCTGGCGAAAGACTGTCTGGGTCCATCTTCTGTGCCCGAGCGATGTAGTCCGCGACACTCGGGATACCGATAGGCGCGAACTGTGCGTCATTACGAACGAAGTACGCGACGAGGGTGTGGAGGTCCCGCAGGCTGTTGTTCACGGGCGTCGCAGTGAGCAACATCACCTTCTTGGGATGCTCGCCCCACAGCAACTCCATCACGGCCTCGGCACGCAAGGTGTTCGCATTTCGAAGGTTGTGTGCTTCATCGATAACGACGAAGGCGTAGTCATCGAGGTGCCGGACCGCAGGATCGGTGCCGATACGGAGCTCATCGAACGTGACGATCTCCACGCGCGCTGACACCAAGTCAAAACGCTTTAGGAACGGGACCCACGTCGAATTTTTCAATGCCGCCGGAACAACGATCAATACCTTCTGGCGGTCACGTTGCGAGATTGCCCGAATCAGCTCACCGGCGATGAACGTCTTTCCGAGTCCGACTTCGTCGCAGACCAGCACACCACCTAACTCATCAAGGATGCGGATGGCTCGCACGATGCCGTCTCGCTGGAACTCGGTGACCGGCAACCCGATGCGCTCGTCGAGTTCATCGTGACGACCGTGCCCATAAAGCTCGTGCAACATGCGCAAGAACACGACCCACGGTTCATGGGGCATCCAACGCTGTTCGTACATGCCGGCCAGGTCAAAGGGCTCTGACTCGGCCCACAGCTCATCGAACCAGTCGATGACCAGTTGCGTGTACTGACCGGAGGGATAGCCGAGATTCAGCTCACGGTTCCATGAAAGGCCCGCGAGCGTGATGTTGGACGACCCAGCGAGGACGGCCGGCAGTTGCGGATGATTTGCGATGACCGCTTTCCCGTGCAGGAATCCTCGGGTGAATCGACGCACTTCGACCCGAGGCTCTGTTCCCTCACCGAATGAACGGAGCCACTCCACCAGGCGGCGAGCATCCTCATCGGCTTCGGCCGTGAAGCCGATCAGGTCGCGTTCTGATCGCAGGCCAGCGAGGTGGGCTTGGGCCACATCAGAGAATGAGATCTCCTCACCTTGCTCAATGCGACGACGTAGAGGCTCTTCCGGTTCAGCCCCCAGCAGGATCCGCACCCTGGGGGCTTGTTCGACCTCATCAGCGATGAGAGCAAAACCTTGCGGGTTGAGATAGGCAGTAGCGAGATCGATGTTCGGGGGCGATGCCAACTGGGTCCGAAGCCCCTCAAGCATCCGATTGACCTCGGACGCAACCGTGTCGGCCGACCCGGGCCTGTTAGTCGCGAAGACCGGGGGAAAGGGTTTTGGATCGCTCACGGTCGAACTCCTCGTAGGTCTTCAAGGCCTCTGCAAGGTGATCTTTATGGTCCCAAGTGGGGTGAAAGGTCTCAATGATTCCTGCTAATCCTCTACCAGAAATACCATAGGCGTGAGCGACCAAACCGTCGAGCTGGGCCTCGGCCTGCGCAAGATCTGAGCAACCGCCCACAAAACCACCGTCGGGCACGACAGTGTCCTCAAACACCGTTGCCACCAAACGGGCAATGGCGGCATGCACCTTGACTTTCCCGTCGTACAGGGGGACCGGGAAGGAGGACGCCAATGACGGCAATATGTGTCGATCCACAAGACAACGTGTATGCCAGTCGAAGATGCGACTTCCAAGAACGCCGAGAAGAAATCGAAGATACGCGGCGTTGCGGCTTCTAGGCACGAGCCAGTAGCCGGTCTCCTTCACGAAGGTGCTCTCGGGTGCGACGGTGCAGATGAAGGTTCTCGAGTCATTTGGTCTTGCTAGTTTTCGGAAGACGACTCCAGGAGTGGATGCCAGACGTGCGGAGGTGGACTTGGCGAGCCACTCGTCCGGTTCTGGAATCCGCCAATGCTTGATGTGGCGTCCTTGGATGAGACCCAAGGCCCCAGGAGATGACGCAGTAGCACGCGTTGCCTCCCGGGCAACTTTCGCAGTCCCATCGCACCCGATGTCGATGGCCATGTCGCCTTGGAGCTCACCGAGGGATGGGTGCTGGCGCATAGTCATAAACGTGTCGATTAGATCGGGTCGAGGGACGGCTGGAACGATCAGCGCATGCGAGATTGACTCCAGCGAAGTGCTGTCAAGCGTCAGTCCATGAACTGCACCCAGCCGCTTCAGGTCGTCGACAGAGCGGGCAATGCCCTGCGTGGTCACTGTCCCGGGGTTGGTCCTGCCGAAGCACAGCAAGATGATTTGGGTTTGCGGGTGCACTTCGGGGAACATCCAACCGCCCTTGTTGATGCAATGCATGACATCTGTGATGCCGCCGCTTTGAAGTGCCTCACGGCGCCAGTCGACAAGACTCGCACCGACGGTCGTTCCCCTGGGGAGTACTGCTCCGACGTGTCCGTTTCCGCTCAGGAGCGTCAGGTAGCGCCAGAGGAAGGCTTGATAGAGGTCCGATGCACGGCACACTGCGCGAATGGCCTCTCGTTGGGCGTCGGCCTTGGACTGTTCATTCTCGAGGAGATCCAGAAGATCGGGTCGCTCCTTTGCGTACTTGGCTCGCCGCTTCTCTTTCTCCGTGTCGGAGAGACTCATGTGCCCTGGGTAGTAGCGGACCCAGAACTTGTCGGCGTTGATGTGCAGTTCGTCCCAAGGGGGGTTGCCGAGCAGCACATCGAATCCGCCGTTCTCGCGAAGGAACACTTCGGGAAAGAGGACGGGCATGTGAGCCGGCTGGAGCGGAGCGAGCTCCTCCTGAGCGGTAATCCCGCCTGCTGCCTTAGCGATGGCCCCGACATCCGCTAGGCCAGCGAACTCATCCCGCCCGAGTCGCGTCAACACAGCGGCGTCAAACAGCAGCTTCGCCGTCTCGGCCTCCTTGCGCGCCCTCCGAACCGCCTTGGAGGCAGCTTGTGTCTCCGTGCGACTGAGCTCTGGCAGGTTCGCAACGTCGACCAGCACATTCCGCGCGCTCTCCAATGCCTCTTCGATGGGAGCGTCGAACAGGGTCGGTGCGCCCTTTCGGCCAGGCACCAGCACGTCGAGCGCCTCTTCTACCGATCCGATGCCGGTGAGGCTGTTGGCGCACACCAAGTTGTGGTCCAGGCTCGACATGGGAAGGCCGCGCACGAAGGTGTGGATCCAGATGGATACCCGGGCGAGCTCGACAGCAATCGGGTTGACGTCAAGGCCATAGACGCAGCGTCGAGCAATCTGACGGCGCAACAGCGATGAAGGCTCGGGCTCAGGAGCGTCCGGCCC
>CAZKOI010000370.1:0-3630 GCA_964554315.1 uncultured Enterobacterales bacterium
TCGCTTGGACGGCATCCGGTTTGATCAGATGGTGCTGAAGGACAACCTCGAGAATGTTCGCCGTGGGCGAATTCGTGCGGTCAGGGGCCAGCTCGGGTACAAGTTGCCGGCCCTCTTGAGTGCAAGGGCATCGACGGTGCCGAGTGCTGGTGAGGTTTTGTTTGGTGATGATGTGGAGGCGGATGCTCTGGTCTACTCGGTCTATGCTGACGCAGTTTCAGGTCGCATTGGGCCGCCGGAGGTGGCGCGGATCATGGAGCGTGCTGGGGCCTACGACGATGAAGTGGAGCAGGCGCTTGAGGCGCTGACGGGTCTCGAACGTCGAGAGGCCGTTGAGCGAATCTTCATTCGCTCGGAGCGCGGGGTCACCACAGAGCGAATGGACGCACTTGGTCCACGCGTTGTCCCCATCCGCTCGTGGTGGCAGGCGGCCGCGGTTCTCTATGGCATGGGACACATCTCCGCACAGCTGGTGGTCGCCGTCATTGAGAGTACCCACGAACGAGAGGGTAAGGACACCTGGCGAATCGCGGCCCTCGCGCAAGACATCGTTCGGCGCGGCGTGGTGTCAGGCGAAATCTTGCTCGGTCTTCCTCTTGATTCAGGTTTATTGGCAGCCATAGAAAGCGGGATTGAGGCGTTGGGCCCGTATGGTCGGCGCACGCTCGATCTCGAGCCAAAGGTGATCGACTATCTGGCACTCCTCGAGAGCGGAGAATGGAACAAGCATGGTCAGGCAGATACAGGACACTAGACAGGCGCGGGTCGCCTGGAGGTGGCGGCGTTGCTCTGGCTATTACTAGTAGGTATCTGTGCGGCAGATCCGGAGGTCTCGGCTACCCTTACGGCTGACGGGCAGTACACAATCCGCGTCATTCCGGACACGCCCTGGACCGCGGGAGAGCTACGGGTGCTTGGGGGTGAGACGGCGGACTTGGGTCCTTCGGAGGCCAAGCAGATAGTGACGGTTTCGGGTTGGACCGACTCGCAGCAAGCGCTGCAGGTGACCCTGTCGGTGGCGGGAACCGATGGAAAAGGACGCACCTGGATTATGGAGGTCGAGCCCTTCAGGACGCCGGCCAAAGGCCCAATGATGACGCCGAAGCGCCGTCCTTGGCCCTTTAGTGGAGCGCGCTAGGCCCTGAGGCGTCGTCGCAGCGCGAGGGCGAGGCGTTCGTATTGGTCGGGTGTGTTCGTGCCTGCGAAGCCGGAGATACGCACCCACGCACGGCTGTCCCACTCCAGAATGGGCACCTCGATTTTGTCTTCCTGGCGAACGGCCTGAAACAGCTGAGGGATCTGGCTGGGCTGGCAGGGGAGTGGGACAGTCGCCATCGCACCGTAGAGGCCTTCTTCGTCGGGGTGGGGCAGCTCTACCTCCAGTGCGTCGCTGATGACCCGCCGTCCGGTCTGAACGAGGCGGTGATGCGCAGCCCTAAACTCAGCGCCGCCTTGGGCCTGATGCAGGTCAATCGCGAGGGGTGTGCAGAACCAGGCGGTTGGGTCGAGTGTGCCGACCCAGCTGAATTCGCTCTGCAGTCCTGCGCCGTAGCCATGAGAGATCGTCGTTGGATGCACAAGTGATCGATACGGTTCGCTCACGTACAAGACGGCCGATCCCTTGGGCGCACACAGCCACTTATGGAGATTGCCGACCCAGAAGTCTGGCTCTAGTCCGGTGAGGTCGACATCGACATGGCCTGGCGCATGAGCTGCATCAACGAGCGTCGCAATGCCCCTCGAGCGCGCGAGCTCGACCAACTCCTTGACGGGGGTGATGAGCGCTGTGGGAGAAGTAATATGGTCAATGACCAGCATGCGTGTGGAGTCGGTTACGGCCGCATCGACCGCCTCAATAAAGGCCTGGCTGCTTGAAAGGGGAAACGGGACCGAGCACTCCACAACGCGCAGGTTGTGTTTGCTTGCCGTGTGCTCCATCGCTCGTCGCACTGCGTCATAGCGATGATTGGTGGTCAGGATTTCATCCCCATCTCTCCATGGAAAAGACTGGAGTACAGCATTGACGCCGGAGGTGGCGTTGTGGACGAACACAGTGCCGTCGACATCGGCGTTGAGGAAGGTCGCGACCCGTGAGATGGCCTCACGCCATCGGCGCTCATTTTCTCGCAGTAGAAAGTCGATAGGCTCAGACTCCATGACCAGGCGCAGCCGGTGCTGCTCATCCAGCAGCTCTTTCGGGGTTGCACCAAAGCTTCCGTGGTTGAGGAAACAGACATCAGGGCTGAGGAGGTACGTGGCCATTCACAGAGCCTACATCATGTGTGGAGAGGACGTCCCCTTGCCGCGACGGCTGCTCGCACGGTCGCGGAGTAGAGATCTCGCAGCGGATCGCCCGCCCCTGGCCCATCGAGTCGATCGAGGACGGCAGCGATGGCTTCTAACGTCGACACCATGCCCTGCATGGGGGGCGTCCTGATCCGTGTAAAGTCCGGCTCAGGGGCCGCGATAGCGAATCGAGGAAGATCCTTTAGGTTGTCAATTTTATTGACCATTTTTCGGGCCTGGGCCCAGCTTCCGTCGACAACGATGACGTGGTCGGGACGCTCAATCTCGGGGAGGTCGGGATCCGGAAAGAGCAGCGCCGTTCCCGCGGTATTGAGCGAGGGCAAAGAAGCAGGCCCCTCTGGGGCGCCAAAGTCGATGAGCTGAAGCGAGGGCAAAGCGTGTGCTGCGAGCCTAGCGGTGTTGGAAGGCTTGTATCGTTCCTTCCAGTGGCGAATCACGGTGATGCGGACCTTGGTGGTGACAACCGGGATCGACTCGCAAAAGCAGAAGCGGCGCTGTGCGAAGCATCGCTCGCATCGCTCGGACAGGGGTGAGCCGAGGTTCTGGCGCATCAGTCCTGGATCCAGCCGAGGTCGATGAGCCATTGCCAGACGGCATGAGCTGCAATCTTATGCCCTTCTGCTGTGGGGTGGCCGCCATCGAAGAAGAGAGGCTCGTTGAGCGCTTCATCCTGGCGCAACCGCTCAAGGATGGGTTGAGCAATGTCGACGCCGCTTGCGCTGGCTTGAACGAGGACTTCACCACTTGGAACCGACACCAAGGTCTGCTCGCCCGGTGCTCGTCTTAGCTCAACCCCCGAGCCTCCGCTGGCACGGAGCGGGGGAGTGAGGTCTAAGATTGGTATGTCCGGTAGAGCCTGCTGGAGTCGCGACATGGTTTGGTCTCCGATGTCTTGGCTCAGCGCGTCAAAGGTCGAGACGGGTGGCAGCACCAGTCCCAGTCTCGTCGGGCCGATCGATTCCTGTATGTTCGCAATGTGCTTCGTCAGGCGTTCGATGTGCTCCTGTGTCTGCATCCGTGGCCACTCACAGATGAGGACGATGTCGCTACGCCATGATGGGCCCTGCTCGCGAACGACTCCAGCAAGGGTGGTCATGTTCGCTGCAGGGATACCCAGATTGAGCACCTCAACGTCGGCCAGGGCTTGGAGCTGTTGGGGCCACGCGGCCTCGTAATCCAGTCCCCACCCGAACGTGAACGAGTCGCCGACCGCCGCGATTCGTGGGCCGGTCTTTGCCCGGTGCTCTGGACCGCGAAATCCTGCAGAGTTGGTGTTCACTTGAAAGGTGCGCTTGCGCGTTACCTGCTCGTAGCGGTTGCCAG
>CAZKOI010000371.1:0-3607 GCA_964554315.1 uncultured Enterobacterales bacterium
GGTCAGTCACTAAGCCGTCGGGGCAGCATTTCACGCGGGTGTCGAGTCCCATGGGTCCTTTGGTGTGTGCCTACGCCAAACGCGTCGGCAGTGCCAGACAATGTCACCTGAAATCTCGACTGTGAACTTGGCCAGGACTGGGCGCGTCCAGTGGAGAGAGGCGGGTCGCCAAGAGGCTCACAGAGTGTCCATCCCGTTGTACTTTAGCGGTGATTTCCAGAAGGTTGTGCTCCAAAATGACCTGGCGCTGTCGCTCGAATGTGTCTGGTTTTACGACGATATTAAGGAGGCCAGTTTCATCTTCTAGTGTCATGAACATCACGCCCTTGGCCGTACCCGGTCTTTGTCGGTGAGCGACCAAGCCAGCCACACGTATGGTCCGGCCTCCTGGTATCTGAAGTACCCCTGCCGCGGTGATGAATCCCTCGCTATTGAGCCGCTCTCGAACCATTTCAATGGGGTTGTGGGACAGGCTTAGTCCCTGAGACTGGTAGTCTTCTCTCATATCCTCAGCCGAAGTTGTGGCTGGGAGGGTCACTTCGCTAGGACGCTGCAGGCCGCGAAATAGCGGAAGGTCATACAAGCCTTGCACAGCCCACAGGGCCTCACGTCGGTGCTCCGAGAGTGCAGAGAGAGCGTTTGCCCGTGCCAGCAGGCCGAGGTCTCCTCGGTCTAGCTGAGCGCGCTTCTGGAGAGACGCTATGCTGGTGAATGGCCCTTCGGCTCTCGCTACCTCAACGCGTACAGCAGACGACTCCTTGAGCCCTCGAATCTGTCGCAGACCCAGTCGAACAGCTCGCGATCCATCATCTCTGGGCTCAAGGGTGTTGTCGTAGTTGCTGTGCTGCACGTCAATCGGGCGTATCTCCACGCCATGACGTCGGGCATCATCAACAAGAGAGCGAGCAGAGTAGAAGCCCATGGGTTGACTGTTGAGGAGAGCCACACAGAAGGCATCCGGGTAGTGGCACTTGAGCCACGCGGACACGTAGACTAGGCGGGCAAAGCTGGCGGCATGAGATTCAGGAAAGCCGTATTCACCGAATCCTCGGATTTGGGCACAGATCTGCTCGGCGTATTCGCCTGAAATGCCGTTGGTCCGCATCCCTGCCATGAGCTTGTCGCTGAGTGATCCAAGGGTTCCGTGTTTACGCCAAGCGCCCATTGCTCGACGGAGCGCGTCTGCTTCTCCTGGGCTGAACCCTCCGACCGCTACGGCCATGGCCATGACCTGCTCCTGAAAGATGGGAACCCCCAGTGTCCTGGCTAATATGGGCTCGAGCTTTGGATGAGCGTAAGACACGGGCTCTTCACCACGTCGGCGCCTCAGGTAGGGGTGAACCATACCGCCTTGGATGGGGCCTGGTCGTACGATGGATACCTGAATGACCAGATCATAGAAGCATCGAGGCTGGAGTCGAGGCAGCATAGACATCTGGGCGCGGCTCTCTATCTGGAAGACGCCCATGCTGTCTGCTCGGCACAGCATGTCGTAGACGGCGGGGTCTTCTGATGGGACAGTAGCGAGGCAGAGTTCTCGGCCCCAGTGTTGGTGGACGAGCTCAAAGCCCTTACGGATGGCAGTCAGCATGCCGAGGGAGAGCAGGTCGACCTTCACAAAGCCTACGGTGTCAATGTCATCCTTGTCCCACTGGATGACAGTTCGATTCTCCATCGTCGCGGGCTCAATCGGACAGAGGTCGATGAGGGGGCCATCAGCGATGGTGAACCCCCCGCTGTGGATTCCGACGTGACGCGGCATCCTGTGCATCGAGGCCGCAATGGTCAGGCTGTGCTTCACTCTGGGGTCGCGAGGATCCAGACCCACTTCACGCAGCTTGCTGTCATCTATGGGGCCTTTATCGAACCAGTGAATACCCTTTGTCATTCGATCAATTTGGTCTGAGTCTAGGCCGAGTGCGCGGCCTGCGTCGCGCAGTGCAGAGCGGCGCCGGTATGAGATGACTTCATTGATCATTGCTGCGCGATGTCGCCCATAGCGACGATACACATACTGCAGGACCTCTTCTCGTCGCTCGTGCTCGAAGTCCACGTCGATGTCTGGAGGCTCGCCACGCTCTTCGGAGATGAAGCGCTCGAACAGGAGGCTGGACGTGGCAGGATCGACGGCGGTAATACCGAGAGCGAAGCACACGGCGGAGTTGGCTGCGCTCCCTCGCCCTTGGCACAAGATTCCTTGTGAGCGAGCAAACCGAACGACGTCGTAGACAGTGAGGAAGTAGGCTGGAAAGTCCAGCTTTTCTATTAGGGTGAGTTCATGATCCACCGCGGCTTGGACGCCTGTGGGTGTGCCGTCAGGATAGCGCCAGCGAAGCCCCTCATGGGTTTGGTGACGTAGCCATTCCATCGGCGTCCATCCCTCAGGTACGATCTCTCGTGGGTATCGATAGCGAAGGTCGTCCAGCGAGAAGTCGCACTGATTCATGATGTCCAGGCTTCTCTCTAGAGCTTGTGGCGCATCAGCGAACATGCGTGCCATTCGCTCTGGGCTGCGGAGGTGACGGCTCGCATTGGGGCTTAGGGTCGTCCCTGCTTGATCGATGGTGCAATGACGTCGTATGCAGGTCAGCACGTCTTGAAGCGGTAGACGGCTGGGGGCGTGCATGTGCACGTCACAGGTTGCCACCAGTGGAATCTGAGTCTTTGCGGAGAGGACAGCGGCGCGGTCCCAGCGAGCAGGGTCATGGCTGTCGAGACGTCGTGTGAGCGCGAGAGATACGTGGGCGCCGAAGGCCTCTCGGACAGCGTCGGCACGAGAGACAGACCAGTCTCCCATGAGGACAGCCTCTAGGCCGCTTGCTCGCTCCAGCAAGGACATCAGGGGGAGCTGGCCCCACCCTTTCTGAGATTGGGCGCGACACTCTGTGATGAGTCGTGTGAGTTGAGACCATCCGCCGGAGTCCCTAGCCAAGAGCGCGACACCAGGGCCGCCTTCGATGCTCATCAAGGCGCCTGGCATGATGCGGATCCCCGCGGCCTTCGCTGCCTTGTGCGCACGAGGTATTCCATATACGCCGTCTCGGTCTGTGATGGCGACGGCGCTGAGCCCAAGCTCAGCCGCTTGGTTCACGATCTCCTCGGGCGAGCTCGCCCCCTCTTGAAAGGAGAAGCTGGTTCGACACACGACCTCTGCAGCGCTCACCTGTCCCACCAGCCGTGCAACGCCCAGCGTCCTTGCTCACGGTATAGCCAAGCTGTCCGACCGTCCTCTAGGGTAGCTCTCCAGTAGGCGCGCTGAAAGGGACGAGACCACCACTCACCGTTGAGTTGCTCGGGACCCACTGTGTTGGTGATGCTGAGCCAGCGCCCGTCTACGTGTATAGAGCGAAGCAGGCGGTTGGCGTCTATCTCTGCTTCGATGATGAGGGGCGGATCGAGAAGGATAGGAGGGCGTTCGGGGGGCGCCTCAGGAGGATGCCCGGCCCAGGCTTCGACGGGGTCATCGCTGTGAGAGAGCGCCAAAGCCGCGGATGCCGCTCCGCTATTTTTAGGGACGGAAGTGCCGAAGGGGACGGGACGCCACGCCCCCTCCGGGCGATGTCGGGGCGTGGTGCGTACCCCGAGTACGCTACGGCTGCCGAGAGCG
>CAZKOI010000372.1:0-3603 GCA_964554315.1 uncultured Enterobacterales bacterium
CTCTGCCGCGGTGACCCTGGGCGTCATCGCGCTCGGAGAAGTGCTCGCCCGTCAGGTGGACGTGGTGCTGCCCGAGTGGGGGGCGGTCGACAACCCAAGCGTGGTGATGACCGGTCATCCAAGCCGGCTCTGGGGGCTCGCGGAGGGGGAGCGCCGCAACGTCGACACCACCGCCACCATCAACGAGCTCGGGCTTCGCGGTGCCATCCCAGACGAGACCATCGCCGAGCGCATCCTTGTCCTGGGGGACTCGAGCTTCTTTGGCTTCGGCGTACCCGACGACAAGACGCTGGCGTCAGGCTTGCAGCGCCGGCTCAAGGACACCGCCGTCATCAACGGGGCCATACCGGGCTACTCGACAGAGCAGTCGCTGCGTCTGATGGACGAAGTGGGCTGGGGACTTGAGCCGACCCTCTTGGTGGTGGCGAGCTTCTGGAGCGACACCAACTTTGAGCCCTACTCGGATCGCGACCTGCTGCGGAGCGCCGATCTGAGTCGGTCTGGCGGGCTCGGGCGGTCGGCGCTCGTGCGCTGGATGGCCCCCTGGGTGAGCCGGATCATGGCGCCAGACCGGGGGAGGATCGTGACCTGGGTGCGCGGGGCGGAGCTCCCTCGAGCGGAGAAGCGGCGGGTGCCTCTGGCCGACTATGCTGAGAACCTCGACAGGCTCATCCGCGAGGCGGCTGGCCGCGGCGTCGGCGTGGTGTTGCTCACGCCGCCGTCACCGGTCGAGATTCTGAGCGAGGTGCAGCCTCCGCACCAGTGGACCCCCTATCGTCGGGTACAGGCGGCGCTCGCGAAGCATCACGGACTTCCTCACATCGACATGACGCCTGTCTTTAAGTCCGCCTACGACGCGGAGGAGCCGCGAGACCTCGCGAAGTACTTCCTCGACGACCTTCACCCGACCGCGGTCGGGCAGGCCATGATGGCCCAGCTGGTGTCGCGGGTGCTTCGGCAGCGCGGGTGGCCGGAGGACCGAGTGATCTCGCGCGCATCGACCGCCTTTGATGCCTCAAGCGTGGTGGACGACACCCCGGCTTCTCGCGCCGGGCGCCCCGCCGACGACCGCTCTCCCATTCAGAACCTCTTCGGCGGCGCCGAGCAGCGCCCGAACGACGGCGACCCCGTCGCGGCATCTTGGACGCTCGAGATCACCCTCTCGGGCGGCCAGCCGCCCTATAAGGTCACGGCCTCGCAGGGGGGGCATCCGGTCGCGAGCGCGCGGGTGCCCGAGCCTCGCGCGCTCAAGCTCCCCGTTCGCTCGGGCGGGGAGGTGCGGCTCGTGGTGGAGGACGCGACCGGGACCACCCAAGCCCGATCGATGGGACCTGGGGAACCGAAGGTGGCCGTGTCGTTCTAGCCGGGGCCGCGGTCAGGCCTTCGCCAGTCCTATCTCGAGCGCCTCGCCGCCGGCCTTTGCGGCCGTGTGCTCCACGTCGAGGGTGACCAACTCGGTGGCCAGGACCTCCGCGGCGATGAGCTCACCATGGGCGGCGATGGCCTGACGGAGCAGCTCGCTCGAGGTCTTGAGGCTGAGGCGGATGCGGTCCTCGACCTCGAGACCGGCTTGCTTGCGCGTGCTCTGGACCTTGGAGATGAGCTCTCGGGCGAGCCCCTCTAGCTTGAGCTCGGGCGTAATCTCGGTGTCGAGCTCCACGGTGACCTCGCCGCTGGAGGCCACCGCACCCTCCCCCTTGCTCTCTTGGACGATGAGCACGTGCTCGAGTGCGATGGACTCGCCTTCGATGCTGAGGCTCTCGCCAGCCTGCAGCTTGGCGATGTCGTTGGCCCCGAGCTGGGCAATCGCGCCAGCAACGGGCTTCATCTTGGGACCGAGCAGGCGGCCCAAGACCTTGAAATTGGCTTTCACGCTCAGCTCGACCAGCTCCGAGGCCTCGGCCATCCACTGCACGGTCTTCACGTTGAGCTCCTCCTGGACCACCTCGGTGAGGGCCTGACGCAGGGCCTCGCTGCCCCCCGTGGCGGCCACCTTGATGCAAGGGAGGGGCTGCTTGACCGGGATGCGGTGTTGCTCGCGCAGGTTCCGACCCAGGGTGACCACGTCCCGCATGACGGCCATGGCGGCCTCGAGGTCGCCGTCGACCAGCGCCTCATCGGCGAGGGGGAAGGCCTCGAGGTGAACCGAGTCCTCGGCGCCGGTACGCTTGCCGGCCTCGAGCCGCTGGTAGAGGATGTCGGCCATGAAGGGCAGGATGGGGGCCAGCAGGCGGCTGAAGAGGCAGAGCACCTCGTACAGTGTCTCGAAGGCGTGCTGCTTGTCGGCCGAGCTCTCGTTGTGCCAGAACCGGCGTCGGCTTCGTCGGATGTACCAGTTGGTGAGGTGGTCGATGAAGCCCAGCACGGCGGGAATCACGTTGTAGAGCCGGTAGGCCTCCATCTCCTCGTTCACCTCGCGCACCAGGCTCTGCGCCATCGAGATGATCCAGCGATCCATGAGGGCACGCTCGGCCACCGGGGTGCTGTTCACAGGCGGGACCCATTTATCAACAGCCGCATAGGTCGCGAAGAAGCTGTAGGCGTTCCAGAGCGGCAAGACCACTGAGCGGACCACGTCGCGCACACCGGCCTCAGTGAACCGCATGGGCTCGGCTCGCACCACCGGCGAGTTGATGAGGTAGGCGCGAAGGGCGTCGGCGCCGTGCTCGCGGATGACGTCGTTGGGATCCGGGTAGTTCTTGAGCGACTTCGACATCTTCCGGCCGTCTTCCGCGAGGATGAGGCCGTTCACGATCACGTTCTTGAACGCGGGCCGGTCGAAGAGGGCGGTCGAGAGAACGAGCAGGGTGTAGAACCACCCTCGGGTCTGGTCGAGCCCCTCGGCGATGAAGTCCGCGGGCAGGTTCTGCTCGACCAGGTCCTTGTTCTCGAAGGGGTAGTGGTTCTGCGCGTAGGGCATAGAGCCCGACTCAAACCAGCAGTCGAGCACCTCGGGCACCCGGCGCATGGTGCCGGAGCAGGCCGCACAGTCCCAGGTGTGCGCGTCGACAAAGTGCTTGTGCAGGTCCTCCACGGGGGTGCCGCACTTGGCCTCGAGGTCTTGGATGGCCCCAAAGACCTCGGTCGCCTCGCACTCCTCGCAGCGCCAGATGGGCAGCGGGGTACCCCAGAAGCGGTTGCGGCTGATGGCCCAGTCGCGGGCGTCGCCCAGCCAGTTGTGGAAGCGTCGCTCGCCCACATAGTCCGGCACCCAGTTGGTCTGCTCGTTGTTGGCCACCATGCGGTCGCGGATCTTCGAGACGTCCACGAACCACGTCGAGATGGCCTTGTAGATGAGGGGGGTGCCCGACCGCCAGCAGAAGGGGTAGTCGTGGTCGATGGTCGCCTGCTTGAAGAGCCGTCCGGACTGCTTGAGGTTGGCGATGATGGTCTTGTCGGCGTCCTTGACCAGCTGGCCTTGGACCAGCGGGAAGGCCTCGGTGAAGCGGCCCTCTAGGTCGGTGGCGTCGCGCATGGGCACGCCCTCGCGCTGGCAGACCCGGGCGTCGTCCTCACCGAAAGCCGGGGCCTGGTGGACGATGCCGGTACCGGAGTCGGTGGTGACGTAGTTGTCGGCCACCACGCGGAAGGCGCCCTCGGCTC
>CAZKOI010000373.1:0-3601 GCA_964554315.1 uncultured Enterobacterales bacterium
TAGTGCTGACCAGCTCACCATCGATGTTCGGCATGAAGCTCGTCGGTAGGTAGCCCCCGCCGACCATGCCGATTGCGAAGAACAGGGCGGCCATGGCGGATGCCAGCGCGGTGTAGCGGTTGGTGACCGTCTTGTTGAGCACGCGCGAGTACTTGCCGTTGATGAAGTGCTCAAGCTGGCCGCTTACCTTCCGTCGTGGGCGCTCAAGAAGGCTCTCAATCGCTCCGATGACGCCCTTGCCTTTCTCCTTGAGCTTGAGATGGGCCAGGTGAGCCGGCAGAATGAAGAACGACTCGATCAGCGAGAAGATGAGGACGCTAACGATGACGGCCGGCATGATGCGAAAGAGCTTGCCCATGAACCCAGGGACAAAGAACATCGGGCCGAATGCGGCGATGGTCGTCAAGATGGCGAAGGTGACCGGAACCGCCATTTGCTGAGCGCCCGTGATGGCGGCCTTCATCTTGTCCTCGCCGTCTTCCATGCGCGAGTAGGCCGCTTCGCCGACCACGATGGCGTCGTCCACAACCATGCCCAGCGTCACGATGAGGCTGAAGAGGCTGATCATATTCACCGTGATGTCGAGGCCCGGCATGATCAGAAAAGAGCCAAGGAAGCTTATCGGGATGCCCATCGAGACCCAAAAGGCGAGGCGTGCGTTCAGAAACAGGGCAAGGATTCCGACGACGAGGATGAGCCCAAGACGTCCGTTTCGCACCAGGAGGTCGATACGGCCATCGAGAAGGGCGGACTGGTCGTTCCAGTAGTCGACTGAGATGACGTCGGACTTGCCCTCCATGAACTGCTCAGAGACCTCTCGCACGGTCGTTGCGACGCCGCGAGGTGTCTCGTTCCCGACCCGAAACACGCTGAGTTGAACCGCAGGCTTTCCGTTGTAGAGGGTGCGTCGATCGTTGTCGGCATAGCCGTCGGTAATGGTCGCGATGTCACCAAGGCGAACCTGTGCACCATCGGCCGTCGACCGGATGATGACCTCCCGGAAGGCCTCCGCCGACCGGCGTCGGTCCGTGAGCCGGATGAGGAGTTCGCCACCTCGCGTCTCCACCTCTCCCCCTGGAAGCTCAAGCGAGGCCGCTCTCACCTGGAGGGCGACCTGCTCGAGCGTGAGGCCGAGGCCCTCCAGCGTCTCCCGAGGTATCTCAATGCTCACCTCCCTTGGAGGAATGCCATCGACCTCCACCTTGGTGATTCCGTTGGACGCAATGAGTTGGTTTCGTAGTTGCTCAGACAGCCCGTGAAGGGTGGATAGCTCAACATCGCCGGACACCATGACGCTCAAGACCCGTCTTGGGTTCTTGAACATGGTGACGAGGGGACGCTCCATCTCAGCAGGAAAGGACTGGATACGGTCCACGGCCGACTTGATGTCGGAGGTCACTTGCTCTTGGTTGGCGTCGAGTAGAACCTCGGCCCAGACGCTGCCGGCATTCTCGGATGACGAGGCGCCGACGCGCTTGATGCCATCCACGCCGCGTACAGCTTCTTCGATGGCCAGCAGCGCTGCTTGCTCGATCTCCTCCGGACTGGCCCCGGGGTAGACCACGTTGACGTTTACCACGTCGAGAGAGAACTCAGGGAAGACCTCCTGCTTGATGCTGGTCATGCTGACGAGACCTGCCGCAAGAAGGATGACCATCAAGAGATTGGCGGCTACAGGGTTTCGCGCCATCCACGCGATGGGGCCCGTCGTCTTCATTGCATTGTCTCAGTGGTCTTGATGGGCGTCCCTTCTACGGGGAGAGAGAGCGAGGTGGTGATGAGGGCATCGCCGTCACCGAGGCCATTCCTGACGATCACGGCCTGCTCGTCACCGCCGATGACCTCCACCGCTCGCTTCTCGAGGGCACCATCTGCTGCGACCCAGACCGTGTCACCTCCGTAAAGCGCAGAACGGGGAATCTTGGCGACCTGGGTAGCGATCAAGCCCTCAAAAATGACCTCGACATAGGCACCAGGCAGGAGAGGGAGAGCGGTCGATTCGGGGTCGTAGGGGTTGTCGATACCCACGGTGACCTGAGCCAGTCGTGTTGCGGGGTCGAGCGCACCTCCGAGCTGGAGCGCCTTGCCCATGTGCTCGACGGTGCGACCATCGGAGAGCCGCTGGATGACGCGTGCACGGGAGCCAGCCTCGCCGAAGCTGAGGGCCTCGACCTCGGCAATCGGAAGGGAGACGGTCACCCAGAGTTGGTCGGTTCCGATCAGGGTGGCGACGGGGCTCCCCGGGCCGACCACTTGTCCGATATCAATCGACTCCGTCACCACCACCGCATTGAATGGGGCCGTCAGCCGCGTGCGACTCACGTTCAATTCTGCTTGCGTAAGTGCCCCTCTGGCTGCCAACAGGTTCTGCTCCGCGAGAGCGTACTGAGGCTTTCTCAACGCGAGGTCGGTCGGTGCCGTGTCGTCGTCACCGACCAGCGCCCACTCTCGCTCAGCCACCTCTCCTCGGCCACGCTCCAGCTCGAGCTCCAGCTCGGCCCGCTGGGCCTGCGACTTGGCAGCATCGCGGGCCACGACGTAGTCTCTCGGATCCACACGAGCGATGAGTTCACCGGCCGTGAATCGCCCACCGGGCATGAGGCTGTCACTGGTCTCGACGATCTTGCCGGCGACCTGTGGTACGAGTGCTACCTGCTTCGACGGGATGACCACACCTGTCCCTCGCACCGGGATGGGCAGGTCCTGAAGTCTCGACTCCAACGTCTGCACGAGGAGAGGCTTGAGCGCGGGAGCCGTCTTTTGAGCAGAACCTCCAGAGGCGATCAGGAGGCCGGCTCCGAGAAGGCCGCCGACAAAGATACCCGCGGGTAAAAGCTGACGGGAACTGATCTTCATTGTGAGGCCTCCTTTGGGGCACGCCACGGGCCCCCTAGGGCCAAGTGAAGGTTGACTCGAGCCTCTAGACGGCCTCGATGAGCTTGGATGAGCGCGAGCTGCGCGGCTTGGTCTGCACCCACCGCGGCGAGGACGCTCACGTAGGGTGCGATGCCCTGAAGGTAGTGAGCTTTGGACTCTTCCAGCGCGTTTCGGGCGGCCTCGGCCTGAATAGTCACGGCCTCAAGCGTCTGCCGCGCTGCCCTTTCGCTGGCGATGGCCGTCTCGACCTGCTGAACGGCGCCGAGCACCGTCGCCTGGAGCTCCATCTGAGCGACCTGTTTCGCAGCCCTTGCAGCGCGGATTGATGCATGGGTCCGGCCACCGGCGAACAGAGGCATGGTTGCGACGGCACCCAAGCCCCATGTGTCGACACTCTGGGTGTCGTCGAGTGTGAGATATTGCTTGCCCACCTGGCCTGTAAGGGTCAGCGTTGGCGCGAGAGACGAGTATGCGGCCCCGTGGCGGAGGCGTGCCGCTTCAGCAGCGCGGATAGCGGCCTGAACGTCAGGCCGGTCATCGACCAGCCGGCTTGCGGGGCCGATAGGGGGTGGGGGAGGGAGCTCTGGCCAGCTGGTTGCCTTCGGCAAAACAGTTGCGGCTTGGCCCCCCATGGCTGCGAGAAGCAAGCCCTCTGCGGCAACCTGGCTGGCTCGAGCACGCGGCAGTAGCGCCTGGGTTCCCGCGAGCTGCTGGCGCTGCTGAA
>CAZKOI010000374.1:0-3599 GCA_964554315.1 uncultured Enterobacterales bacterium
GGAGGCCGTCTCGCGAGAGGCCATTGACGCGCTGTATGGGCGGCTTGGAGCGCTCACCGTCGATGAACAGCGACGGGTTGTCTCGGCTGCCGCGCGCCGCCGTGGCTGGGTCCGCCCCTATGTTGACGGCGGTGGTCCAGTCGACCTTGTGCGGTTTCAGGCCAGCCTTGCCGGGCAGCCGGAGGTCGTCGCAAGAGCGCTCACCGAGGCGCTGGGGCGCTACTGGGCAGAGGCCGTTTTTCGACACCGCGAGCGTCGAACCATCGAGCTGCCGTCGCTCAGTCCGTTGCATCATCAGACCGACTTCATCGCCGGGACCAGTGAAGTCATTGGGGAGCGCCTCGGTCCCGATGTCGCGCCGCCCGCAGACTTACCGGCGCGCTTCAGCGCGCGCTGGCGAGACGGTATCCTGACGGGGTCCAGTCAAACCTGGATCACCCGACCTCATTGATTTCCAGCACCTCGAGAGCAACAAACACCGCTGCGTAGGCTCTGACAATCTCGCCCACTACGGCTCGAGGCACGATGACTCGACGCGCCCGGAGACGCTGAGTGACGTCGCTGATGAGCTCATCCGTCGTTCGGTCGCGCGGTTCTTGCACGGTGAATCGAGCCAGCTGAATTGTCGCCTTGACCGCCACGGGACTGACCTCATGGCCCGCTTCATCCAACGCGGAGCATGTCTCCATCACCATCGCATCGAGCGTCAACCAGCGAGAATCGCGCGTCCGAAAGCAAGGCTCGCCCGCACCCTCAACACCTGGAATTGTCATGGCCGGAGTCGCCTGCTTCCTGCGCCGCCAGCCCGAAAAATCACAGCGTGCCGGCCAACAATGCGAAGCGTCACCAAGCCCGTCGTCATAGCTTCAGCTGAAACCAAGCCTGGACGCTATCGTTGTCCTTTTTCGTGGGGCCTCGCTCGATTCGTGCGATGTACCCAACACCGGCGCGAACTTGGTCCTTTGCGCTGTGCCAGGTCACGCCACCCATGGCCTCGGTGACGTCGCCGACGTCCTCGACGCTGTCGTCATCATCGAAGGACGCGAACCGCACCACCGGCTCGAGCTGCCCAACCGTGTAGCCCGCCTGGACCATCATTCCCTGGGAATGGGTCTCACCGAGCACACCCGGAACAACAATGAGATCCTCCTTGGGCTCCGACGACACAAACCTGGCCTCAGCCAAGACGGCCATACCGTCGAACCTGAACAAGACGTCGACGCCATAGCCCGTCGAGGTGAGGGCCTGCTCGCTGTTCATCCAGCCATCGGCACCGATGGAGACCAACAGGCCATCCACCTTCCCGTAGGTCTTGTAGGCGTTGCCCTCGCCAAACTTGCCCTCAAGCCGTGCCGCGACGAGCTTGCCATCGTTGTCGTCGCCCCGCAGGTCACCGCCACCGTTGAAGATACCGACCCGACTTCGGATGAATGACCATCGGCCATCGACCACGACGCCGATGTCTCGGGAAGGGGCCAGCCACTCGGACACGGCCGACCGCCGACTGAGCGACAAGTCGCTCGACGCCATCAGCTTCTCGCGAGAGACGGGAACCTTCTGAAGACCCCCGACGATCCAGAGGTCCTCGACTGGGGAGTACCCTCCATAGGCGTCGACGATGTGGAGATCAGGCGTTCCGCCCTGAGCCTCCTCGACGGTATCGTAGGGGCTGCTCATCCCGACGGTGACACCATACTTTACGGTCTTGTCGCGACCGCGAAAACCCATGCGTACGGTCTCGACCTTGAAGCCCGGGTCATTCTCAGGATCACCGTAGCCTCCTGGGTCAGCCAACTCGCTCTGGTCTTGGTCCAGTATCGTCGCAGTCGTCTTTACCAACAGCGTGGGTTGGAGCTCGGGCAAGACCTCGTCACCGGCGATGGCAGAATTCGGCAGGATGAGGGCAGCAAGCAGCGGCGTGAACATGGCATCTCCGGTATTGGTCAGCTACGTATTCACACTATGCGAAGTTTGCTAATCCTGCCCGTCCTCACCGCCTGCCAAGAACCCACACAGTGGGCATCGGCCTACCAAATGGAGAGCCACACCGAGGCGGTCGGCGGACCGAAGGCCATCGCTCAACCGGGCGACTTTGTGCTTGAGAACGATCGCTTTCGGTTCACTGTTCTGAACGCACGGCCTTCCATGGGCAACCACACGGAGGGCGGAAGCCTCGTGGATGCCGATGTGCAGCGCTATGAGCCCTCCGCTCGGCACGGCCACGGCGCGGACAACTGGGGTGAACTCTTCGGAACCGTCAACTTGATGACGTCACGGATTCGCGGCGATGAGGGCGAAGTTAAGATTATCGCGGAAGGGTCCGCGACCGAGCCTGCCGTAATCTGCACGATTGGTGATGGTCGAGCGTTCTTATCGCTCTTGGACTTTGCGCGCGGTTTCTTGGGAG
The DNA here is from genome assembly GCA_964554315.1 of uncultured Enterobacterales bacterium. Classification (GTDB taxonomy): domain Bacteria; phylum Myxococcota_A; class UBA796; order UBA796; family UBA796; genus UBA796. Next base: position 2,408 of record CAZKOI010000374.1, read on the forward strand.
GAGACATCCGAATCCGGACCGACTACGTCATGAGGCCGGGCGCGGCGGCGATGCAGCTCACCACCTACCTAGACCGCTCCCAGTCCATCTCCTGTGATGATGACCTCAGCGATGCCGCGCCGGTCACCTACACTGAGGGCGATGTCCCGCTGTTGGACGTGGCGACGACCGGCGGGTACGCCTTCGGCGACTTTACGCTCTTTGGCGGCTCGGTTGATGTGTTCGCTCCCAACATCGGCTTCGATGAGTCCGGTCATGTTCAAGAACTCATGACGGCTGGCGTAAATACCTTCCTCGATCCAGTGGTCGTGCCCTACTTGGCCGGCACCAGCAACGGAGTGAGCTATGCCGTCATGGCCTCGGGCGGCGCTCTCAGTATTCCCATGTTCACGGGTTCGCAGACAGCCGGTTTCGGAGGCTTTGTCGAGGCGGCTGACCTCGAGGACGGCGTCATCTACAAGTACGACCGCTGGTTCGCGGTCGGAAACGGTGACATCGGTTCTGCCCTAGACCGGCTCCATGAAGAGGCCAAGGTACCTGTCGGATTTGTCAGAGGACACGTGGTTGAGCGGGGCACCGGTGTCGCGCTCTCCGGCGTGAGCGTCTATGCCTATCGACCGGGTGCTGAGGGCCCTTACGTGCAGTGGGAGACCGATGTCGCTGAAGGTGATGACGCCGACGGCTCATTCTTCGGCACGCTTCCAGAGGGGCGCTGGGACCTCCTCGTCTATTCGGAGGGGCGCCCGGTATCGAGCAAGGTTCCCATCACCGTTGCCCTGGGAGAGACCCTCGAGATTGCGCTCGACAGCCCCCAGCCAGGCAGCGTGGAGTATGTGCTCGTCGACGAAGTCGGCGACCAGATTCCAGGGAAGGTAACCTTCTTTAGGGTCGACGCTCCGGCGCAGCGACGGCCGGACCTGGGCGACAGCTATATTGGTGGCGGCCCCGCTCAGGTCAGCTTCTCCGCGCACGGTCATGGCCAAGTCATTCTCCCTCCAGGCGACTACTATGCAGTGGCCTCGCGCGGGCCAGAGTACGAGCTCGCCTACTCCGATAATTTCCGCGTCGATCGCAGTAGCCACACCAAGCTTGATCTCTTGTTGGTCCGTACCGTCGACACCTCCGGATGGGTCTCGGCCGACTTCCACGTGCACGCGCTGCCGTCTCCCGACACAGGCGTGTCGCTGCGGGA
>CAZKOI010000375.1:0-3595 GCA_964554315.1 uncultured Enterobacterales bacterium
ACTCGGCAACGATCGACCGCGAGGCCACCATGGCCCGGTACCGAAGACTATGCAGCTTGGGCGGTTCTCTTCCGTTCACCGGATTGCTCGAACAGTCCGGGCTCTCCAACCCCTTCAAGCCAGGGTGCCTCGACCGAGTGTGCGACGCAGCCACACAAACGCTTGGCCTGACCTAAAGGGACTGTCCCGTGGGGCGACGGCGGCGGACGACCGAGGTGTTCAACGCCGCCACAGCCTGCGACACTCGGCCTACCCGAGCTACTCTGCAGCCTTTTGAGCGGGAAAGCTGAGGTTCAGGGTGATCTGAACGTCGTCCTTGATGAGGTCGTCGGGCTTTCCAGGATACGCAACACCCCAGTTTTGCCGGTTGATGTCGAAGGACGCCGTCACGGTTGTCTCTCCCGCGCCGACGTTGATCGATGCCGGAAATGAAAGCGGGCGTTGCTTACCGTGAAAATCGAGCACCCCTTTCACCTTGTGGGTGACGGCACCTGGGTTTTCAGCCGGCTCCACCGAGGTCGAAACAAACCGCGCCTCGGGGTACTTCTCTACGTGGAAGAAGTCCTTACTCTTGAGGTGCTTGGTCAGCTTTGGATTGTCGGTCGTGGTCGACTCCATCACCATCGTAAACCCTGCCCCGACAACCTGGTCATCCTTGAGGACCACCGTGCCGGTAAACTCATCGAAGCCCCCATCATGACTGCCCGTGATCTTCGCTCCGGTGAACAGAATCTTGCTCGCGGCGGTGTCGACCGACAGGGTGTCTCCAACCGGCAACTCCGGGACCGGAACATTCACGTCCGCAGGCGGTGGGGGTGGCGCGGCTGCCGAGGCCTCAGGTGCGGTGGATGCAACAGGACCTTCCTCCGCAGATTGCGAATCACAGGCGGTCAAGGTCAGTGCGAGTAACAAAGGTCGAAGGCGAAACATCTTGAACTCCAAGCGTCTGAGAATGGTTAGTCCGAGCCCCGAACCTTGGCCAGAAGAAGATTTGCTACCGATAGACTATCGCAACCCCAAAGCGGCTTCTCCATACATCCGCCTTGAGGTCCCCGGCCTCAATCACTACGACATGCTGACCGGTACGCTCTGGGTGCAGATCCAAAGTCACGCCGCGGTTCGACAACGACACGCTCGAGATCAACTGATCGTCGGAGCTGAAGACCTCAGCCCGAGCAGACTCAACCTGCCCGTCTACGCAAAACAGCAAGCGATAGTCAAGGCCCTCCAGCAACGACAGTGCCACACCCCGACTGCTCTGTGCCCGACTGCCTCGGTCTAGTTGCCCTCGGAGCATCCATCCATCGACCGCAGCCTCCTCTCGAAGGCCCATGAGGCAGTCTGCTACCGATCCCCTGTCTCCCATGACAGCAGCCTCGCTGAGCGGGTCAACTGTCCCCTCATCCACCGCTGAGGGGACGTACCTGCCGTCAATCGCTCTCCATACGCCGCGCCCGAGCGCCACCGGTCTCCGAGGCCCAAGAAAGACCATGACTTCTTCACCGACATCGGGGAGCGTCGCACTCGGAACCGTGAGCGTTACCTCACCAACGGTACCACCCGGCATCCAGAAATCGGTCTGACCTCTTACTGCCGACAGAACCGAGTCACGTGTCCGGAGCGTGACCTGAGACTCGATGAGCCCGTCCTCCGTCCAATAGGCATCCACTGCCTCCACCTCTCCGACAACGACATCGTCGGCGCGTGCCATCAGCTCGCCGATGTCGAGAGCCCTGCTGAACTCTGTCGCGGACGCCGCCGTCGCGTATAGGAATGTGGCTACCAGCGGGAAGGACATGTTGCCTATTATGCAGCGACATCGCTAAAAGCACGAGTCATTGTGAATCGAAATACCTCCTCAAAGAGCGGCTCAAACACCCGACAAGCAGGGATGAACTTTGTAGAAGAAGCCCTCGCCCACGGCCTAAAGCAACACCAAGCTGGCCGAACATCGGAAGCAAGAAGCGTATACGAGCTTCTTCTGTCCCAGTCTCACGATCCCCGCATCCAGGGCGCTGCCCTAGGCCAACTCGCGCGGCTCAACATCGCTGACCACCGACTGCATGAAGCTCGCGTGGCTGCGAAGCGGGCCCTACACCTCGATCGCGACAACGGCACCGCACTCTTGGCTGCCGCGCAGGTGGAGCGCCGCGCGGGACGGCCGCAGCAAGCCATCGAGATACTGAGCACCCGGTCAACACACGAGCTTCCGCCAACCCTCATCCACGAGCTTGGCCAGTGCTGGCAGGCGATGGGCCAATATCGGAAGGCTTTCTTGTGCTTTAAAGAGGCAAAACGTCGAATTTCGTTCACGAATCTCGACGTCGACCGATCCCTATTGACGCGATACCTCGAGCGGCTGGCAAACCGCTACGGTGGCGAATCCGAGCCTGATTGGAGCCCCACGCCCGACTCCACTCGCCCCGACCCCGTCTTTATCATCGGCTTCAACGAGTCCGGTGTGCCGGAGCTGGGACGAATGCTGAGCACGCACCCCGATGTCGGCCTAGCGAAGGAAGTGCCTGCGCTCGATGCCGCCCGTCGGGTGTTTGGTCCGCTGGACCCGGTAGGCCTCCACCAAGCTGATGAGCCGCGGATCCTGGCCGCACGAAGAGCCTACTTCGAGGTAATGGACGCTCGAGTGCACCCAGGAAAGATCATCGTGGATGCGCTACCGATGAATGCCTTGGCCCTTGCACTCATTCGCCGAATGTTTCCAGAGGCCCTCGTGCTGCGGTGCATTCGTCACCCCTGCGAGGCGACCTTGAGCACCTTCATCAAGCCCTATGCCTTTAACTCGGTGACCTGCCACTTCGACCGGCTTGAGCGAACGGCTACGACACTGCTTGCAACGGTTTCAGTCAGTCTCCAGATTGAACGAGCCCTCTCGATGGAGGTCCACCACATGCCCTTCGAGGCCTTTACTGCGCAGCCTCAGGAGACGGTCAATGCGATCGTGACGGGACTCGGCTTGCAGCCCGTGAAGACCGCATCGCTTACCCCTGCAAGTCCAGTCGACCTGTGGCCCTCCTACAGAGCAGAAATGTCTCGCTGGCTTGAGCCGCTGTGCGCGTTGGCAGAGGAACTGGGCTACCCGGCGAAGTAGGCGCGCGCATCGGCGAAGGCAGCAACCAAGTTGCCGTTCTGCAGATCAATCCACACCAAGAAGTCGCTGGCTGCCGTCAAGGCGTGAGCCGCGATCAGCGCACCCTTCGGGGCCTGCTTGAGCGAGGTGATCACACGAGCCGCCGCGACTGCACGCTCCAGCTCTCCGTCACCGAGAAACTTGGACCGATGTGACTTCCATAGTGCGATCAGGACCTCGCGCTCATCCGCCACCTTTGCCGCCTTCACATCGATATCGCCAACGCCTGGGAGGCTGGCTTCGATCAACGCTTGAATGCGGGCTGTGAGGGTCTGGCTCGCCCGGGATTTTGCGGCCGTCTCCGCCACAATCTCCGCCTCAGCTGCTTCACGAGCGGCCTCGAGCGCGGACTTGGGCCGCACAGCCCGTGCCGCCAACCGCTCGACTCGAGAGAGCTTCTGACCATACCGAGGCGCCTGCTCCTCATCGGGATCCGGCGACGGCAACTGG
>CAZKOI010000376.1:0-3582 GCA_964554315.1 uncultured Enterobacterales bacterium
ACGGTGGTGTCACCAAGGATGCCGCAGAGATCCCGAACAAACCGTTCTCCTGCGCCTCTGCAAACAAAGCTGACGCCCTCTAAGTGTGCCATCACATGCTCTGGGGCTAACGTGGGCATGACCCCGCCGACCGCTATGTGTGCTCTGCAGCCAAGAGAACGGAGGCTCTTGATTAACTGCTCAACACCCTCAAAGTAGCCCTCCAAGAGCGTGATGCAGACCAAGGAAAAGGGGCCGTTGGCCAAGGCCTCGGCGAGGCTGTCGAGACCCTGGGTGAGTCTATCGTGGCCGACGATGTCCATCTTCACGTTGGCAAAGTGGACCTCCGTCGGTGTGTCAGCCAAGACCGACACCATGTGGAGCACACCTTGAGAGATCTCGTTGTCGTTGTGAGGCATGTCCGTGTTCATCAGCGACTCGAAGCAGAGAATCTTCGATGCGTATGTCGGTGAACGCGGGGCCGACACGGGCTGCTGGCTCATGGCCTCAGTAGACATGGCTACCGGGAGCGCGGGATAGCGAAGCGATGTCGTGGCCTGCGCTAGCAGCGCGCCCGAGAGCTGCAGGACACCCTTTGGCGACACAAGCCAGTGCTGATTGGAGTCGGCGACGACGGCATTGACGCGAAAGTCGCCCTGTCCGCACAGAGCGGCCGCGCGGAGCAATGATGCGCGGTGGACCCCCTCGGCAGTCGCGTCCACCACGACCACACGGCCTGGGAAACCGTGGCGCCTCCGATGAAGTAGCTGACCATCATGGCGTCTTATTACCCCCTCGGATTCGCAATCAGGTGGCACCTTCACGTAGTACCAACCTTGCCGGATTTCTCCGCGCTCGTCGCTCAAGTCATCGCCCCTTTAGGGGATGAAAATCCTCTGTACCGTAGATCTCAAGGTAGCCCTTCCAGACGCCCTCACAGATAGGCTCAAAGTCGCAGCGGCTGCAAGCCTCTGGTTGCCCCTTGAGGTCGTGCTTCTTCCGGTCCTGCCAGTTGAATCTCGCTCGGTCGGCCTTATTATCGAAGGATACGGTGGTGCTCTTCGGGCCCTTTATCCAGCTGGTAGGGTCCGGTTTTTGGCCGGGAACAATGAGGTCGCCCCCGTCGGACCTAATCGAACAGGAGGTGCTGAGGTCGCGGTACTCACCCATGTACTTCTTGAGGAGGTCTTGATTGTTTCTCAGGGCCGGCGGCATCACGCAGTAGGGGATTCCACCAAAGGTGAAGACCCGCTTAAAGTGCTGCTCGTTAAGGATGATGGCCTTGAGCAATACGCCCATGACGTCCTTGTATCGAGGGGTGAGGTCGGCATCGCCCTCGGCATAGCCCTCCGGGCGAATGAAGTTTACCCGGAGGTCGTCAAGCCCCATCTCGCGATAGAAGAACTGCATCATCTTGGGCAGGTGAGGGGCGTTCCAGCCGTTCAGCACGATGTTCACGCTCAAGCCATCTCGTAGGTAGCCCTCACCTCGCTTCTGCTGGAGGTAGCGGATAGCCGCCACCTTCTTCTCAAAGTTGCCGGGGACGCGCGTCAGTCGGTCTTCTAGATCAGCGGTGTGCCCATGCATTGAGATCGTGACCCGAGTGAGTCCCGCATCAAGAATTCGGTCCGTGAAGTGCTCGAGGCGAAGCTTTGTTGCGTTGGTCGCGATGGCGATACGAGTGAATCCCAGCTCCCGCGCGTAGGCAACCGAGTCGACAATTTTTGGGTATGTTGTTGGTTCACCACCCAGAAACCCAACGGACCGGTGGCCATCGGAGTACCAGCGCTCAAGCTCGGACTTCATCTGGCCAAAGTCCATGTAGCTTCGATCCTCCCGCTTCGGGAGCCCATCGATACAGAATACACAACGATTATTGCAGGCCTTGCCGATGTTGATCTCGACATTCTTCCGCGGGTCACGGTCAGGGTTGAACGGCTGATTTGAGGCCTGAGTCTGCATCAGGAGGTTCCTTGCGCTTGCTGCGGCTCGAGTGCGTCCGTCGGCCAGAGTTGTGCGTAACGATCGAACACCCCTGAGCATACCCCACTGAGAGAGCAACCGGCGCAGGTGTCCACGTGGATTCTTCGCCTATCGGGGGCCCACGAGTAGATTCCCGTGAATGCAACTGTGCCAGGCTTACTCTGCCACTCAACGGTGACCCTAGGATCCCAGTGGAGGTCGTTCGAGAGCGTGCCATGGTCCCCAAGCAAGCACATGGGAACACCGAAGAATCTGAGAATCGAGGGACCGGCCTTCGCAGGCACTAGTGGCAGAACCCGCTTGAGGTCATCCAGCGGCACGGCGAGGTCCTCATACCTGGCTTCGCCGTCTCCCTCAGGCGTGGTGTTTGAGATGACAATGAGTTGGGCACCAAGCGACGAAACAAGGGAAACGGTGTCCGGTAAGAGGTCTATGTTTTGTCGGGTCACCACAGTATTCACGAACGCCCCAAACTCCGGCTTCTTTTCGAGCACAGTCATCAACGCGCGGGTCACCTGATCAAAGCTGCCCGGACGGCCCGTTAGGCGGTCATGCGTTTCGCTGTTTGGTCCGTGAATCGAAAACAATGCCTCGTCGAGGTAGGGGAGGCATTGTTCCGCGAAGTCAGGGCGCTTGAGCATGGTTCCAATGGTACCGACGCTGGTCCTCATTCCGAGTTTCTTGGCGAGCTTGAGGACGTCGATGAACCGCGGATGGATGGTGGGCTCACCCCCGGTGAGATGAACTGCCTTGACGCCTCGCTCAGCATGAAGCCTGAGGATCTTGGCAACCCGGCCCCAGGTGACGGGAAATGCCTTGTAGTTCCGCATTCGGCCGGCCTCTGAGCAGAACACGCATCGCTCCGGACATGTGTAGGTCAGGTGGAGCTCGAGACGCTCCATGATCACACCGTTCGGCCCTATCCAAGGCGTGGCATCCTTAGGCAGGTCCAGCTCTGAGACTTGAGTCTCTTGTCTACTCATGCCGCACTCCCACTTCGCTTCGATGCCGCCCAGTGGGGGTACAGTTCACGACAGAACATCGACAGGCAGCGGTCGGCTTCTTGGGTTGACCAGAGGACCTCAGAATCGAGCGCAGAGGTCAGCAAGTCATTGACCTCCTGGGCCTTTCGGCGCAACTCTGAGGGGGTTGGAGGCGAATCAAGATCGCCGACAACGGTCTGCTCTCGCAAGTGGTCTAGCGCCCCTGAAAGGCCGACATTTGAGGGGTGAATAGTTCGGTCAGCATCGACCACTAGGCCGGTGTTAAAGAATGCGGTCGGAGCCCATGTAAACAGGTTTCTTACGTACGTTCGTTGACCGTTCTCCCACCGGCTCTTGATTTGGTTGAGGATATCGGCGAAGGCGCTCGATAACTCCTCTAGTTGAGGCTCCGTCCATCGGATGTAGTAGCCAGGGAGAAAGTTGAAGCGCCAAAACCCCAGACTGAGAAGGTGTTCGAAATTCCTAGCCGCGTGAACGGCTTTACTCGGCGCAATGGTCTGGGTGATGACCACCCTCGGTGTTTCTAGGAGCGCGTCTTTTATCGAAAGGATGTGGTCATAGGTGTCTCCGACCCTCTCGTTCACCGGTATGCGCTCTGCTCTGTGAAACTCCGGTA
>CAZKOI010000377.1:0-3568 GCA_964554315.1 uncultured Enterobacterales bacterium
GATGTCGGATGCGGTGTCGGCGCGGGTAGCGGCGACGTTTAAGTTACTCGGGCTACAGACCGATGGTCTTTCTCGGCGGGCCATTGCTAATCGGCTCGTCTGGGTGCTTCCACACACCAGCACGCCCCCGGACTTGTCGGTCGCTGCGGCACTCTTGAAGTCTCCGCTTGACCGCGACATTGTGAGGACCATCGAGGAGATATCGGGGGTCGCCCAAGCCGCTGCTGCCGAGCGCTTAGGGCGGCGAAGTGAACGGCTCGCCGATGCGCTCGTTGACAGGCTGCTGGTCCGGTCGGGCATGCAGCCGCTCCTCGATGTCGAAGGCGGTGCTGACTGGGTGCGCGCACTGCCTCACTTGATCGACGCGAGGGCCTTGAAGGGGGCGGTGTCAGACGCAAAACTGGCGGCCCGCTATCTCGAACCAACCGCCGTTAGGAGTGTCGCGGGAGCCTGGTCCGACCTGGTCAGGGGGCTCGGGATGTGGGACATCCTTGGGAGCCTCGGGGCGTTGGTCTTGCCCGTTCACCGAACCGATAAGGGTTGGGTAATCGACGAGAACGTTGCCGCTGACTCCGAACGATGGTCGCTGTCGCTACCTCGAGAGGAGCCGCGAAGAGTCTTCACCGTTGTGGCCGCTCGGTTCAGTGAGGTCTTGAAGTCCGGTCCTGAGGCAAGGCAGCTTGTGGTCGCACGATGGCAGGAGCTTGTGGGTGAACATCAAGCCGCGGCTTGGATAGCCGACCATGGCGTTGCCGTGTTTAATCGGCCGAGAGAAGCGGCCGATTTTGCGCTCACGGTCAACGAGTCTTTCGTAGGTAGAGATGGATTCCTTCGTGTTGGAAAGGCCTCGGTCTCGATGCAGCCTGGGATTCGTGTGCCGGTGGGGATGTCGACCGGTCAGATTACGGGTGGCCGAAGCGGCGATCGTGTTGAGGTGGGCGGACCTCCCGTCGGTGCAGCCATGCATTTCGCGGGGTACGGGCCCTTGCGGACCGTGCTCCACGACCCGCTCCAGATCCGGCGGGTGAGCGGTTCCGAGGTGGGCCTTGAGAGTGAGGGGGTCGCCATGAGTCGTGACGTCATGACGCTGCTCATGAACGAGTGGGGTGCACCCGTCCACCGCCACGGTGACGGCAGCTCGGTTGCTGGAGTCAGCGGTGATGTCGTGGGGTACCCGGTGGAGGGGTGGGCTGCGCAGGGTGAAGGCGCTGTGGTCTTCATTGGTGTCGGACGGAATCGGGGCGCGTCAGTTGTAGAGGCGACTCGCATGACGGGTCATGCGCTCAAGGACCTCGCCGCACGGGACGTCCAGCTCAATGAGGGGCTTCGGGGTAATGAGACCATGGTCCTCGAACCCGAGAACACGGGCGGCGAGAATCCGTTCGATCTCAGCACTGCCCCCGAAGTGCCGGAGGAGAAGACTGAGCCGTCGCTTCGAGACTCATGGACTGACCTGGGCTTCGGTGACGACGACAACGGATAGCGTTAGCGGGAGAGGAGAGGGAGGTTCATGATGCAGACGGGCATTTTCTTGGTTCTTTTGGCGGCTTGTGGTGGGAAGGAGTCGTCCTCGGGCGGCGACACGGCGGGCCAAGCGGACGCTCGTGATGGCATCGCGGGTCAGTACCAGTTCATCCCGTCGGCGGCTACTGGCTGTACCGTTGGAGAGGGAGAGAACGCCGTCAGTGAGGACTTCTGGGTCGTCAACTGGGCGGATGGGATGCTCAAGATTGATGGTGATCCGGACAGTGCAACCTTCATCTTTCCTCGTGGAGGAACGGAGGGGTATGCGTTTCCGGGCTCGATCCTAAGTGGTCTGACGTTCTCGTTTTACGGCGATGTCATCTTTGAAGGCGAGGTTGATCGGGGGCTCGGCCCCGAGCCCGTCATGGCACGTTTGACTGCGGAGGGTGTGGGCTCGGCGGAAAATGATGGGGGATGTTGGCAGCTCTCGGGCGACATGAAGGTCGTTGTCGATGAGGATGACGATCAGATTGATGTCACTAACTGTACGCTCGAGGTACCGTTTATCGCGGCGCAGCTTTCCGGTGACAATTGCGATGGTCTGCAATGAGAGCATCGCTGCTCGCGCTTGGGGTGCTTTTCCATCCGGGCCTAGCAGGCGCCTCGGGTTTTGAGGTTGGCGCAGGCCTTGATCTGCTCACCGACATCGGGGACCCCGGTCTAGACCAAGGCGGCGCTAATCTGGGCTGGGGTGTAGCCGTTCGTGCGCCGGTGCGGTGGGTCCCGCAGCCGGTGGTGGCGCTCCGCATCGACCCGTTTGTCTCTCTCAATCGAGGCCAAGATCGTGTGGAGTGGACCCAGTTCGGCGGTAGCGTTGACTACGCAAGCGAGGACCACTGGACCATGCTCACACAGCTGGGGTTCACGATCGGTCCCGAGCTTTCTCCTTGGTCCGATTCAAGCCTAGCGCCGTATGTGGGAACGTCAGTGGGGCTGGCTTGGGCTCGGCACTGGCACAGCTTTCGTGGTGATGCCGCAGTGTTGTTGGACCCGGCATCCAATGACGTAAACAGCGGCGGTAATATTGACCCGTACTCCGATCAGATTGCCCCTTCAGCGGGCGTCCACGTTGGTGTTCGAATCCACGACGTCCTTCCGTTCGCCATCGAGACTGAATTGGGCTACAACGTCGCGTTCACGCGGCGTGTGCGCCTCAAAAACGCACGTCCAGCGTTGAATGCATCGCGAGCAGGGTACGGGTTCAACCCGATTCGGCTCGGCGTCAACCTGGTCTTCAGCCGCTGAGGGATACGACATGAAACTGTACAGAGCAAAGATTCAGCCCATTGCCTCCGCCGTCATTGAGCACCTCACGACCAGTGGGGCGCTGGAGGTGGTGCCTAACAACAAAGCCGAGGCCGAGCTTGACTTGGTCGCCATCATGGAGGAGTACTCGCGACGCGACTTCGCGCTTCGTGATGCTGTGAAGGAGCATATGGCCTCACACGGTGTGCCCTATGACCAGTACGGTCGGACACGGTCTCGCATGGCGCAGGACTGGGGACACCCCACGGGTGATGACGTCGAGCGATACCTCGCACGGCAGTTTGTAGAGAACTTCATGATCTCCAACTTCATCGAAGAGGTCTACGGAGAGGACAAGGACATCTACAAGGCCATCATGGAGATTCTTCGTGGTCACGATGTCGATGAGCGCGCCCTGAGAGAAGAGGCGCGTTCGAAGATTGCGAACGTTCGTGAGGGCACAGTGGACTATGAGATCGCGATGTCCAAGGCCATGAAGGAAGTCAAGAAGCGGCACGGACTGCTCTCCTGACGATGCTGCTCGCGCTGGTTGTAGCCTGCAGTAGCGGTCCGACCGCGCTCGAGGCAACGCTGGACAAAGCAGGCAAGGTCGAAGTGCCGTCTGAGGCTGCTCAGTCGAAGACGGTCGTCAGGGCGGCGCCGGCCCAGCCGGTGGTGGTGCCAGCGGGGCCAGGGGATGAGGCAGACGTGGTGTTGGTGTGGGATGGAATCAGCCCATTACACCAGAGCTTCTTCGCAGATCCAAAGGTCGTCAGCCAGCTCCGTGTGAACCTCGGCC
>CAZKOI010000378.1:0-3568 GCA_964554315.1 uncultured Enterobacterales bacterium
CTGGCTTGGTTTGGCGCGGATGCACCGGAAGACCTGGACTCCGATGCAGGACGTATAGAGCTAAGTAGCCTGCTGCGGCGGCATGACGCTTTTCGCGTCCTCATCGAACTGGCTGGAAATACACCCATATCGGGAGAGGCCCTCTTGCTGCAGTTTGCGCAGCGGACGGGCCTACCCGAAACCCTGGCGCCCGTATTCAAGGCTCAAATCATCGAAAGCCTGCAGGCGCTGATCAGCCACGCACGGCTTCGGGTGACTAGTGGCTCAGGAAAAGACCTCATCTTGCCGCTGGTGAATACGCGCAGTCAGGTTTGGATGCGGGAGCTGCGCCGCATGGTGGCGAGCGTCTCTTCAACGCCCCACTTCACGTGGGCTGATGACCTTCAAGATGACGACCGTACGCGTTACCTGCCCGTCGTTCACTGCCGAGACTGTGGCTGCGGTGGATGGGTAGCCCAGAACCGGGAAAACGATCAACGGCTGGTCACAGGACTTCAGTCGATCTACAATGCCTATTTTGGCAAGCAGCCCAGCCTTCGCATTCTCTTTCCTGATCACGACGGGGCTCTTCAGCGTGTCTCAGGCGCATTGCCGCGTAAGCTGTGTGGGGACTGCATTGCCGTCAGCAGTGACCGCGCCGAAGCCTGTGAGGCATGCGGCTCTGAATCGCTGATCCGCGTTGTCGTACCGGACTACATCAAGACCAATGAAGGCCGCTCGTATGCTAGCGTTTCTTGTCCCTCCTGTCAGTCCCGCTTCGGACTGAACATCGTGGGTTCGCAGGCCGCCAGCTTGACTAGCGTCATCATTGGCCAGCTTTACGCGTCGAGCTTCAATGATGACAAGAAGCTGCTCACGTTCTCCGACTCGGTCCAGGACGCCTCACATCGGGCAGGCTTCTTCCAATCGAGGACCTATCGCTTTACGGTTCGAAGCGCCCTTCAGCAGTTTGTCGATCAGCTTGATGAGCCTCTGCCGCTCGCTGAGCTGGCCTCGCGTTTCATCGAGAACCTTCGTCGCAGATACTCGGCTGAGGACTTTGTAGCGACGTTCATTGCGCCGGACATGACATGGATGCAGGCGTACGAGCGCCTCGTTCGCGACGGCATGATCGCTGCTGGTTCATCCCTCGAAGAGCTGGTCGCTCGGCGCATTCAATGGGAGGTTTGCTCTGAGTACGGATTCCGCTCGCGCATTGGGCGCACCCTGGAGCGAACGGCTGCCAGCGCTGCATCACCTGATTCTTCCCTTTTGGAACAGGTGGCCGCCACCACCCTACTGCGCCTACGGGAAGAGATCGGCGGGCTGACCCAACTCACAGAAAAGCATATCCGGGGTTTTCTTCAGGGGCTTCTCCAGCGACTGCGGCAGCAAGGAGGCATTCATCACCCCGCGCTTTCGCAGTATGTAGCGCAGGACGGCAACACCTTCCTGCTCAACAAAGTGCCCTACATGCCTCCCTTTGGTAAGCGGGGCCGCGCACCAGCTTTCTTAACCAGTGGCAAGAAAGGAGATCGCTTCGACCGCCTGCCGACTGGGCGCAACAGAAGCTGGTATGCCACATGGGCGGCTAAGTGCTTCCGAACGGGAGAAATCGATCTGCCCGAGGGATTTGAGGTCGAAGTTTATCGCATTGTCCTGCCGGCCCTCGAGAGTGCTTATGTCCTGCTGCGCAAAGACGTTTTGGACCACAATGTCTGGGGCCTATCGGAAAACGCCTTGCAGGTTCATGCCCACCTCAGGCAGCTGCATTGCAGCTCGTGTAGTAACGACATTACTGTTCCGGCCGAAGATGCGGCGCTTTACGAACATTCTCCCTGTATGCGCGATGCCTGCTCTGGCCATTACACGCTGCAAGAGCCAACGGATGACTACTACCGCAGGTTGTACAAGTCGGCCGACATCAAACGCATAAACGCAGCCGAGCATACAGGACTGCTGGAGCGCGACGACCGTGAGCGCCTCGAAACGCGTTTCATCCAGGGCGATAAGGCCTGGGACCCCAACCTGATTTCGTGTACACCGACGCTGGAAATGGGGATCGACATCGGTGATTTGTCGTCGCTCATCCTCTGTTCCGTACCACCTAACCAGTCTAGCTACTTACAGCGTATTGGCCGTGCAGGCAGGCGTGATGGAAATGCCGTGGCTGTCACCATGGCCAACGCCAAGCCTCATGACCTCTACTTCTTTGCCCAGCCAGAGGAAATGATCGCTTCCGGCGTGGAGCCGCCAGGTACGTTTCTCGATGCTCCAGCCGTCCTGGAGAGGCAGCTGAGCGCCTTTACGCTAGATCGATGGGTTGCCTCAGGTGTCGATGCTCACGCCGTTCCTACCACGATTAAGGAGGTCATGAGCGCGTTTGCAAAGAAGGAGGAAGCCAAATTCCCTTTCACCTGGCTGGCGCACGCTCGGGAGAACCAGGATTCGCTCCTTAAGGACTTCTTGGCACTCTTCGGTGAGAATATGTCCGACTCATCCAAGGAGCACTTGAAGGCCTATCTGACGGGTGAAGGAGGTGTCAGCACTTCCCTTGCCTACCGAGTTGCCAATGGACTGCGTCGCCGCATCGCAGAGCGAGAGTCGATCCGCAAGAAAGCGGAACTGATTACGGGTCAAATCAAAAAACTCAAGGAGCGGCCCGAGGACAATAACTTCGAAAACGATCTCTCGGAACTTGAGCGAGAGCGTGCGGGACTTCGTGGACTTGTTCGCAACCTGGATAAGCAAGACGTCTACGGCTTTCTGAGTGAAGAAGGCCTCTTGCCGAACTATGCCTTTCCCGAGGAAGGGGTGACCCTCAAGTCGGTCATCTACCGAAAAAAGGAAGTAGCAGACGAACAGGGTGCCTACGAGAGTTGGTCGTACTCGTACGAACGTGCAGCAGGCGCAGCCTTGGGTGAGCTGGCCCCAGAAGCAGAGTTTTATGCCACTGGACGTCGCGTCGAGATTGACCAGGTGGACCTGGATCTTTCCGAGGTTGAAGTCTGGCGTTTTTGCAGTGAGTGCAGCTACAGCGAGCGCCACTCACCCGCCAGCGCACCGGCTTCGACTTGTCCGCTTTGTGAGGCTACTTCCTGGAACGATGTTGGAAGGTTGCAGAACATGGTTCGCCTCAGACAAGTGTTTGCCCGCAGTGAGGATCGAAGAAGCCGTACCTATGATGATGCGGAAGAGAGAGAACAGCCGTATTACGAGCGAAATCTGTCTGTCACGGTTAAGAACAGCGACATCGAGCAGGCCTTTGCCCTCGAAGATCAGCGCGTGCCATACGGCTTTGAGTTTGTTCGCAGTGCTGACTTTCGAGAGATCAATTTCGGTCTCAAAGGAGCTGGTTCACAGTCCCTGCGAGTGGGAGGTGTTGACCTTACGGTGGCAGGCTTTTCTCTCTGCCCCGATTGTGGGAAGGTCCAAAAGAAACGCGATGGCTCAGAACACACCTATGCTTGCCCTAAGCGGTTGAAAGGCGGGGAGGACTCTCATGAAGAGGTAGTATATCTCTATCGTGAGTTCAGCTCAGAAGCCATCCGGATGCTGCTGCCCTTTACGAGCGCCGGAGCATCAGAGC
>CAZKOI010000379.1:0-3528 GCA_964554315.1 uncultured Enterobacterales bacterium
CCGTCTGAGCTGCTTTTTCAAGAAATGCACTGAGGTTGGCCGCTTTGTACTCTTCGAGTTTCTCACCAATCTGCGCAGCCTTGGTCTCGTTGGCTTGGACCTCCAAGGCCATGCCTTGGGCTCGCATCAGCGCATCTTGCCGATACTCGATCTGGCTCTCGATTCGACCTAGAGCGGAGTTCATGAGGTAGAAACCGCCAACCAATAAAGCAACAAACATGCCGCCCAACAGACCGATCAGCAGCTTTCGGTCTCGATCGCTGAGACCGGCCATTGTGTCCTGGACCTTCAGGGCTGCAGCATTGAATTTCTGTTCGATCATCATCTTAGCCCTCCTCCTCAGTGCTCTCGCTGCCGATGGGTATGGTCACGGAAAAGAAGATTCCTAGGACCGTCTTTTTCTCATCGCCCTTTCTTGCGCCCTTGAAGCGGGTGTTGGCCGCGATTGAGGACTCAATGTTGGCTGCGGCGTCGTATCCGTCGGTCACCGCCTTGAAGTTAATGGATTGCTTGGTCACGGTGAGCTCGCTCACGTCAATTCTGGCCACCTTGGGGTCGGGTAGCGAGGTTGAGAGGTGGTTCAACGTGGTCACGACCGGGGGTGAGTCAGCGACGATTGAGCCCAAGAGGTCAATCCTCGCGCTTGCCTCGATAGTCTGCAGCTGAAGCGCAGTAAGGGCGTCATCCGGACTGGCAAAGCTAAGCTCAACGCCCTCATCCCCTGAGGCGAGTGAAACCGCCTCGGCCAGCTGCATGTCGAGCTGTTGGAGTTGCGACGTGGCCTCGCTGTATTGGTAGGCGAACCACCCAACCGTGCCCATGATGCAAAGAAAGACGGCCGCAACCGAAGCCAGCGCGATGTTTCGGACGTTTGCCATGTTCCCACGAAAGCGAAACTCGCCGTGTCGAAGTTCGATACACGAGGTGCTCCCGATGGCTGCGGCGCGCCGGGCCAGAGGTACACTGAGAGTGTGTGGGGAACCCGAAGCAGAAGGCGCGCTAGCGGTCGTAGCATGACTGACCGGAACGCCCATCTCAGCACTGACCAAGTGGTCGAGTCCATGCAGCGCGCTCGTTCCGCCAGTAAGGACGATTTGGTCAACTTCGCGGCCAGTTTGGTCCTCAAAACCGATCAACGTGGTCCGTATGATGGCGAGTAGGGGAGCGATCGCCTGCTCGATGACTTCAGCGTTGCGATCGCCTTCCTCAGCGCCAAGTCCAGTCTCGGCGGGCTGGAGCCCATCGTCCTCCTCCAACTCGGCGAGGGCTCGAGTGGCGAGCCGAACCTGATGCTTCTGTTTCTCAGCGGATGCCCACTCCATTCCTGTGGCGCTGCTGAGCGCTCGCGTGAGATGCCATCCGCCAATCGAAATGGCTCGGCTGAAAAGGGTTTGGCCCTCCGATACGACCGTTACGATGGTTCGGGCGTGACCAAGATCGATGACTGCGGTGATTCCTTGACGGCCATGGGCCGAGAGTAAATCTCCGTCGATGACGACAGTCTTGGGATCGATACCGGCCTCTGTGAGCGCCCTGAGGTGTTCGGCAAGGCCTTCTCGGGGAACGATGCCTGCGAGCACGGCACTTCCGTCATTCGTGGGACCGATGACACGGTGCTCAACGATCATGTCATCGAGGTCAAACGGCACCAAACCTTCGACCTCAAAGGGTAACGTCTGCGCGATCTGGGCCTTGTCGGAGAATGGCATGGCAACCCATCGCATTGACGCCTTGTCGATTGGGTATGCGGCACCGATTAGTGTGCCGTCATCCAGCGAGAGGTCGGCCAAGAGGGTCTGGACTGCCGTCAACCTCTCGCTGAGTGTGGGCAGTTCATCCCCTCTTTGGGGAACTTGCTGGACTCGACAGTCGGTCACCTCGAAGCGGCTGAAACCGCCCTCCATCAGCGTGGCCTTCACGCTCCAGGTACCAATATCCAAACCTATGATGCGTCCCATACGGACTCCTCAGTCCACCCGCCAGTAGGTGACCTTACCGGCTGCAGAGTTGTTGTAATCGATGATGGCAGTGGTCTTCACTGTTGTGTTCCCCACGAGCCCAGTACTGACGACCCTGAAGGTCTTCGATGAGTCGCCGATCTGGCTGGCCAGCTGGTCGCTGACGGTCAGACCTTGGTTCTGGAGATAGTCGGCAAAATCCTTGCCGTTGTTGAAGCTCGCAAACCACATGTACTCGCGGATTTGCTGGAGTAGGCGAAGACACTCGGCGTCTTGAGGTGCAGGGAGCACGTAGGCCTTCAGGAAGGCGATCAAGACCTCATCCGATGCAGTGTTGATGTTCACCTTTCCTGCACCGTGAATGGTGATTTGCTGGCCGAAACGTTCCATGACGTCGTCCTGCCAGCCTTCAATCAGCCTGACCTCGTCAAAGGTATCCAGAGGCGCATTCTTTGACAGATAAGGACTGTCGAGATTGTTGTAGAGTCCATCCTCTTGTCCGCCCGAACGTCCTGAGCCCATCGCATCGGCGTCTATCCAATCCTTCAGATTAGCGATGATGTCCCATCGATCTATGTTTCGGTCCCTGAACCACTGATCGTTGTCTTCGCCGGCCATCAGTCCATACAGCTGCTGCCCAATGGCCGACTCCTGAACCGTGCCCGTGGCGTTGCCAAGGAGGCTTATGTTGAGCTTGCTGTCCTCATCGGTGACCTCGGCCGTGAAGTCACCGTCGAAGTCGAGGAAGTTCTTGTCATCGAAAAGACCGCCGACTCGCGACTCTTCCTCGATTTCGTCGGAGACCTTTCCGGTCGCCTTGAACGACTCAATGGCATCCTCCTCGATGTCGCTCGCGTCACCACCCGCGGCAAAGAGCATTCGCATCAGCCCGGTATTGATCACCGGGACCCATTGCCATAGTGCATCGCCAAGGTTGATTCCGAAGCCACCCGCAATCGAACCCATTGCGGAGTTTTTCTCCATCTCCTTGTTGGCGGTGAGCAAGAGCTTGTAGATGTTGATGCCAGTCTGGCTGACCCAATAGGCCTGCGCTCGCTCCTTCTCATGCGCCGCGAGCACGAAACGAACGCGGGCGGTGTAGGTTAGCTCTGTGACCACGACGGTCAGCACAAGTATCGTAGACATTGCGACCAGGAGCGCTATTCCGCTGCGTCGTCGCCTTCGCCCATAGGCGGATGTCAGTCTCCCTCTGGCCATCACTGACCTCTCGCAAAGACACTGCGAGTCTGTGCCGCAGACATCGCTAGCATGACAGTTCTGACATAGGGTGTCGTTACGAAGTCGTCGTCATCGCCGTTAGGGTCGGGCGATGTCAACTCAAGCACGATCTGGACGGCTCTTGGAAGCCGACCAGGAGTGTCGGGTCCGTTGGTATCCCATTCGTCTCGCCACTCCCCCGTGGTTCCGTCGAGGTAGCGAAGGTCGAATCGAGTCACGCCCCGAGCGAGCGGCATCGGGCGACCCCCTTGGTCGGGATATTGGTCGATCCTCGGGGCTTCCCGGATGAACAATACCTTAGCGTCTTCTTGGTCCGGGTCATCGTCCGTGA
>CAZKOI010000380.1:0-3510 GCA_964554315.1 uncultured Enterobacterales bacterium
GGACCAGCCCAGCCTGTCGGCAGGCGAGGTGGGCTACATGATCGCAGGCATTAAGACGCTTGCTGATGCCCGGGTTGGCGACACGGTGACGCTCAAGGAGCGTCCCGCTGCCACTCCTCTTGATGGGTTTGAAGAGGCCAAGCCGATGGTGTTCTCCGGCATCTTTCCGGTGGATTCGAAGGACCATGACGACCTCCGAGATGCGCTCGAGAAGCTCCAACTGAACGACGCGGCCTTTAACTACCAGCCTGAGACCTCTGACGCGCTCGGCTTTGGCTTTCGATGCGGTTTCTTGGGCCTTCTTCACATGGAGATTGTACAGGAGCGCCTTGAGCGCGAGTACGGCTTGAATCTCATCACGACCAGCCCCAGCGTCATCTACAAGGTCCGCACCAAGAAGGGGGAAGAGTTCGACATTCACTCCCCAAGCAAGCTTCCTCCGCCGCAAGAGATCGACAAAATCATGGAGCCGTTCGCGAAGGTGGTGCTGCACGCGCCGGAGGAGCATGTCGGCGCGCTCATGAGCCTCTGTCAGAAGCGCCGTGGCATTCAAATCGGATTCGAATACACCGGGCCTGGCCGGGTCATGCTGACGTATCGGCTTCCCTACGCTGAAGTGGTCTTCGACTTCTTTGACCGACTGAAGAGCGTGTCGCGCGGCTATGCGAGCATGGACTACGAGGTTGAGGATTGGGAGGCCGGAGATCTCGTCAAGCTGGACATCAAGGTGAACGGAGAGAATGTGGACGCCTTGTCGACCATTTGCCACCGTGATCAAGCCTTCTTCAAGGGGCAGGGCCTCACCAAGAGGCTGAAGGAATTCATTCCTCGGCAGATGTGGGATGTGGCGGTTCAAGCAGCGCTGGGCAACAAGGTCATCTCGAGAACGACCGTGAAGGCGCTTCGGAAGGACGTCACGGCCAAGTGCTATGGCGGTGACATCAGCCGCAAGCGCAAGCTGCTCAGCAAGCAGAAGGAAGGTAAGAAGCGGATGAAGGCCATCGGAAGCGTGGAGATTCCACAAGAGGCCTTTTTGGCGGTCTTGAAGGTTGGCGACGACGGATAGGGCTACACGCCTTGCTTGTTGCCACCAACGAAAAATCCAATAACTAAGCATCGCAAGGAGGTTTCTGATGCGCGGTCGCAGAGGCGGGGTCAGTTGGTTCACACTGCTGATGATTGTTTTGATGGTCGGTGGGACAATGCTGGTCTACCGGTTTGGGCCGTACTACTGGGACTACTGGCAGATGAAGGAGGTCACCAAGTCGACCGCTCGTACTTGGAAGATGTTTGGGCGCCAAGCAGGCCTTGAGAAGCTCAACACCCTCATTGAAGAAAAGAACCTCTCCGACTACCTCGACTCTGCGTTCTGTGACCTGATCGAGCACCACGATGGTGTTCGTGTTCAGTGCAGCTGGGAAGTGGACGTGTACTACCCATTCTCCGACTCCTACCGAACCCTGAGCTTTAGGACGGAACATTTCGAATCCTGAGCCGCTGCGAAGCATGGACGCCGTCGAACGCTCGCGCTAAGGGGCGGCGGAGCCCAGGGTAGGGCTGGAGGAAGGGGCCATGACACGCACCACCGGTATGAGCGGTGTAGAGGTGGTCCGGACTCTCGACCGAATGGCGACACAGATGATCGAGCAGCTTGGTGTTCCCACCGACTACTCACTCGTCGGAATCGTCACGGGAGGCCGGCCTATTGCGGAGCGACTTGCGGACAGGATTGAGGCCAGCACGGGCCTCAGGCCGGCCACGGGCTCTGTTGACATCACGTTGTATCGAGATGACCTCTACACGGGCCTCGAGAAGCCCGTCCTGGGAGAAACGACGTTGCCGTTCACGTTGACGGGTCAGGACATTGTGCTGGTCGATGACGTGCTCTTCACCGGTCGCACGGTGCGTGCAGCGCTCGATGTGCTCAATGACTATGGTCGACCGAGGACTGTGAAGCTTGCTGTGTTGGTCGACCGTGGGCACCGTGAGCTTCCGATATCGGCCGACTTTGTGGGTAGGACGATTCTGACTTCGAAGAGCGACAAGGTCGATGTGAAGGTGGCGGTGGATGAGACGGGTGCAGACAGCGTGGTCGTACAGCCGGGAGGCACTCCGTGAATCGGAAGGACTTGCTCGGGCTGCGTGACCTGACGCGTGACGAGATTACGGAGATTCTCGACACGGCTGCCCAGTTTCGAAACGTCAGTGAGCGAAGGATAAAGAAGGTGCCCACGCTGCGCGGCCGAACCGTGGTGACCTTCTTCATGGAGAACTCAACGCGTACCCGAATGAGCTTCGATCTCGCAGCCAAGCGGTTGAGCGCAGACACCCTCGGATTCTCCGCCTCCTCGAGTGCGACAAAGAAGGGCGAAACCTTGATGGATACGGCCCGAAACATCGATGCCATGAAGCCAGACGCCATCATCATCAGGCACTCAGCAGCGGGGTCGCCTCATATGCTCGCCAAGGCCTTTCCATGGTCCGTGCTCAATGCGGGTGACGGTATCAATGAGCACCCCAGTCAGGCGCTGCTGGACATGCTGACCATGCGGGATCACTTGGGAGAGCTAGAGGGGAAGACGGTCGCGATTGTCGGCGACGTGTACCACTCGCGCGTGGCTCGTTCGAACATTTTTGGACTGCAGACAATGGGGGCGAAGGTCGTCGTGGCCGGGCCTGGCACGATGTGTCCGCCATCGATGAGCAGCCTCGGTGTTGAGGTCCGCCACACGATAGATGAAGTCGTTGAAGAAGCAGATGTCATCATGATGCTCCGCATTCAGCGTGAGCGTCTTCAGCCAGGCATGATGTCGTCAGTCAACGAGTACAGCCACTTCTACGGGTTGGACCTAGAGCGTCTTCGCAGAGCTAAGCCGGAGGTGCTGGTCATGCACCCGGGACCCATCAATCGCGGAGTGGAGCTGGCGCCGGAGGTCGCTGATGGCGACCGGTCAGTGATTATGGAACAAGTCACCAACGGCGTCGCAGTCCGGATGGCGCTTCTTTACCTGCTCCTGGGCGGTGAACCGATGGGAGGCGATTCAAATGGGACATGAGACCATTCACCTCAAGGGCGGACGAATCATCTGTCCCGAAAGTGGTACTGATCGAGTCGGTGACCTCTGGATTAGTGGCGGCCTGATCGCGGATCAGCCCGCGTCAGATGCCAGAGAGATTGACTGTACGGGCTTGGTGATCTGCCCAGGCTTCACTGACTTAGGTGCCGAGCTTTGCGACCCCGGAAAGGTCTGGCGTGAGGACTTGACGTCAGGCTCAGAAGCGGGTGCAGCCGGGGGGTTCACGACCATCGTCGCGTCGCCTCGGACAGACCCGGTTGTCGACGGACCGGTGACGGTCAGCGACATTCTTCGGCGTTGCGCAGGTCTAACCGGCGCGAGGGTTGAGCTCGCGGGCGCCCTCACGATCGGCCTTGATGGTGTCCAGATGAGCGAGATTGGGCTCATGGTAGAGGCTGGGGACGTTGCCCTCAGCGACGGCCGACGGACCATG
>CAZKOI010000381.1:0-3508 GCA_964554315.1 uncultured Enterobacterales bacterium
CCCAACGTCGTCGACATCTACGAGCTCAATGAAGAGCATGGTTTGCCGTGCATCGCCATGGAGTGGGTTGACGGCAAACCGCTTCACCGTATCCCTCCCTTGGCGGCCCAGATGCGCGTCCACCTTGCCCTCTCGCTCGCCCGATTGGGGGTGTTCGATGAGCTCGACGACCTCACCCTCGGTCAGGATGCGTTTGTCGAGAACATCCCGCGAGAAGAACTCAGCATGCGGCAAGCCTTGGCAGAGGTACGCTTGGTCCAGAAGGAGCCTGCGGCGGCGTACCGACACCTCTCCCGTGCGAAGGCGCTCCTGCTAGACTTCGAGGACGATGGCGGGCCCGGCGTCACTGAAACGATCAACTCCCTCGAGCGCCGCATCGTTGGGATCTGACTCATGCGACACTCGCAACATCCTCCGCCCGAGTGCGTTCAAGAGAGTAAACTGCCTTCATTCAGGGACATGCCAATGATCTTCAAACCGGTAAGCATCGTCATCGCCACCGCACTCGTCCTAGGCTGTGGGCCTAAGAATAGCGCCGAGACTGGCATCGACGCCGGCGCCAGCTCATCGCCCCCGACGGTCTTGCGGGACCTGACCTACACACCGCCTCCGGGCGTGGATGCCGGCATGGCGACACTCGATCTCTTCAGACCGGCCGGAGATCACACCTCCCCGTTGGTCCTGCTCGTGCACGGCGGAAGCTGGGTCGGCGGAGACAAGTCCAATTTTGAGTCAACGCTTGTACCTTGGTGGAACGCCCAGGGCTACGCCGCCGCCCCCGTGAACTTTCGCCTCTCGACACGCCCAGGTGAGTCACCCGAGGTCAAGCCTCGTGACCAAGCACGCGACGTGGCTGCGGCGCTGGGGTGGCTGATGGCCTCCGCCGACGAGTACAAGATCGAAACCGAGGACATCGTCCTGGTCGGCTACTCCTCGGGCGCCCACCTCGTTGCGCTGCTGGGGACCGACGAGCGGATTCTCCAAGAAGCCGGCCTGGACGAGACGCAGGTGGCCGCAGCCATCTCTCTCGACGTGCACGCCTACGACGTTCCCTACGCGCTTGAGCTGATGGAAGGCAGCGTCGTGGAGGACAACATCCCTTCTATCCAGCACCTCTTCGGCTCAACGACCGAGGAACAGCTCGAGGGCTCCCCTATTCACTACGTCGACGGCTGGGCAGCATCGGCGCTCGTGGTCTCGACCGACGAGGACCCGGAGGTCGAGGGGACCTATGGATTCGTCGTCGCCGAGGCCGCCTCGCACTACGCCGATGCCCTGGCAGCGGCGGACCATTCGGTGACCACCCTGCACGACCGCACGGAGACCCACTCTTCCTTGGTCATGGGATTCGGTGAGCCGGAGGACTTGACCACGGCTGCCGTCGAGGCGCTCCTGGCCTCTCTGCGGCGGTAAGCGGCAGATGCCGGCCCGAGGCATGGCCCGCGCTCGCTAGTCGGCCGTCTCCTCCTCGAGCGTCCCGATCCAGGTCATTCCGTCAATGGGGTACCCGTCGGCCATGACAGCGGTCTCGAGGTGGAGCTGGCCTCCGCACAGGGTGCCCATGGCCACGCACTCGCTGCCGTCCTCCGTGCATCCAGGCCGTGAGTAGGAGTCCACCTGCCCGAGGGCATCGAACGTCCCGGACTCTGAGCCCATCGTCCAGGTGAGCCCGTCGACCACCACCTCGACCGCGTATGAAGCACCGCCAAACATCCGGAGCGCGGTGCCCGTGTAGGTCCCCGACCGGAAGGTCTCACTGCGCCCGGGGTCCTCGTCGTCGCAGTCCGTTCCCCCGTGGTGAATGTCGCCATACCCATCGCCATCCGCGTCCACCGTGCAGATGCTCGACTCAAGGGCCGCCGCACCCGGGTAGAGGGTCGGGTCCAGATCGTCGCAGTCTCCCGCCGCCTCGCTGAAGCCATCGCCATCGACGTCCAATGGGGCACCATCAGCGCTTGCGCTCTCGGCGTCTGGGTCATCCACACACGCACCCTCATTGTCGCCATCCATCACACACATCTGACCGCTCATGCAGGCCACGCCCGACGGGCCGCAAGCACCGTACTCCTCGCAGGAGCCACCAAACTCGATTTCACAGAGGAGATCCGCTGCCCCCTCAACGTAGAGGCTTCGCTTGATGGTCATGCCTGGGGTCTTCAGCACGCTCAGGTAGGAGAGCTCGTCGGGGAGCGTGTCGAGGTACGGCGCAAACTCGTCGACGGTGAGGCCCATCTCCGAGGCGACCGCCCCGATGTCGAGTGCATCGTCCCACCGCTCGGTTAGCTCCACAATGGGCTCCGCGGCCCCGCGCGGCGTACCAATCTCATCGATGGCCGCGAGGAAGCGCTGACGGTCCGCCTCTTGAATGGCCTCCATCTCTGAGCCGCCGACGTACATCTGGTAGATGACCGGGAGGGCCTCTTCGGCGTAGAGCGACTCGTTCAGCTCGACATGATGCCCCACCTGGTCGTCCTTCGGGATCACGCCGTCGTAGTGACACCGCATGCAGCTGAGTCCGTTGATGACCTCGCCTGTCTCGCTGTCGGGGTCTTCGACGACGTCTCTCGGGCCCACATCAATCCGGTGACCCTCTACGTCCTCGAGCATGTAGGCCTGAAGTCCATTGGGGAGGCTGCAGAAGAGCTCACCGCCATCCGGCGCGAAGTTCAGCGGCGTGAGGAAGATGTTCTTGCTGACGTCGTCCTCCTCTGCGAAGTCGTAGCTGACCCAGCAGTACCCGGTGACGGCGTCATGCCGCTCGATGATGCGGTTGTTGTCAGACACGCCGGAAGAGGTTCCGTCGAAGCCGGCCCGATCGACCCGAATGGTGTCGATGTTCTGCTGACGGTCAACACCGAACCGCGCCAAGAACTCCTCGGAGTTATCCGGCAAGCGAAGGATGTCGTGGTACAGCGGGGGAACCGCGGCGGCCTGAACCAGCCAGTCCGCGAAGATGTAGGGCACCCGACTGCCCGTCATGGTGCGAAGCACGCGGAAGTTGGGGTCGAAGTTGCGCGCGCCGGAGCGGTGAGCGACCATGGTGTACGGGTACATCTTGAGGAGGTGCTCCCAGCCCTCGACCGGGTCTAGGGCGGTGGCCTCCCAGTACAGATCGCGCAGGTCGATCCGGTAGAGCAGATCGTTGTCATCGATGGCCTCGGGCAGCATGATGTAGGGCGCCCAGGAGAGGCTGTTCAAGAGCTTGAAGAGGCCCTGGCGGTAGGTCTCAAGCTCGTCATCACTCACCCCTTGGTTGTAGACATGTGCCAGGGAGACATAGCG
The DNA here is from genome assembly GCA_964554315.1 of uncultured Enterobacterales bacterium. Classification (GTDB taxonomy): domain Bacteria; phylum Myxococcota_A; class UBA796; order UBA796; family UBA796; genus UBA796. The sequence goes on from CAZKOI010000381.1 coordinate 3,283, forward strand.
AATGAAGGGCTGGGTAAGCTCGGGCTGCTCCTGGATGTCGGCGGCCATCGCCGCATGCATGGACTCGGGCGACACAAATGCCCGCTCGACCGTCTCGTTGAAGTCCACCGCTCCGCAGTCGATCCAGTCGCGTACCCACTGGATGTCCGTGTTCGAGGGCCGAGACTCCTCCCCTGCAGGGGGCATGGTCTCTGCCATCATTCGGGCGAAGATCCGCGAGCCCTCA
>CAZKOI010000382.1:0-3499 GCA_964554315.1 uncultured Enterobacterales bacterium
GCAAGCTGCCGCCGCGCCAAGCATCAAGACAAGGCAGGCCCGTTCAACCTCTCTCATGGTGTTGGGACTCCTGGCGTCGCCGCCTCTTGATCGCGTTCCTAGACCACGGCAAGCGTACCTCACCGATTCGAGTTGGTGGAGCCTTATGCCTCTATTCCGAAAAACACCACGGGGTATCGTTTCGGACGCTCCGCCATTCATCACGAGTGTTAGGGCGTTTGCAAGAAAGTCACCCAACGGTGGCCTCACCCCTGCTTCTCTTCCGCCCGGCAACCTCATGATTCGCAAGGTCGCGCTGTTCATCGTCACGGTGTTGGTGTGTTTGGGCGCGCTGGAGTGGGCATCGAGCCATTTCAACAACACACGATGGCAGGCCGTCGAGCAGTACGAAATCGTCGATGGCGTGCCTGTGTTCGAACCCTCAAACGTGAACAAGGCCGGTCACCTCAACGAAGGCTGTCTCACCGATGAGGGCGCCGATGTTCTCCTGGTCGGCGACTCGATCTTCTACGGCATCCTGCTCAAACCAGAAGATACGCTTGCACCGGCGCTGAGTCAGAGGCTTCGGCGGCCCGACGGGAGTGCGGCCTGCGTGGTCAACCTGTCCGTACCCGGCTTCACGCTCCAGCAGGAGGCGGCTGTGCTCAAGCGCTCCTTGAGCCGCTACACACCGCGCGTTGTCGTTCTTGAGATATGGCACAATTCGCCCCACATCTACCGTGAGGTCGGCTCAATCCTGTACAACTTCGGAAGCCTATCTGTCGATCACGGCGTGCCCAATCCACTGGGACTGTCCGGCACATTCAATCGTTCGCTCTTCGAGCAGAGCCGGCTCTGGCGAAAGGTGGTTGAGTTGATGGCGTCACAGTACCGCCAGGGAGCTACTGCCGCGCTCTGGGCGGACCTCCTGCGGGAACTCGACCAACTCCGAGTCGCACTCATCGAGCAGGATGTTCAGCTCGTTCTTGCGTTCGCGACCCCGCTGTCGACGCCATGGAGACCGGGCGAGGACAAGAGAGGCACCGCCTTTGCCGAGGTCGCGCAGTGGGGCGAACGTCACCGCATTTCGATGGTTCGCTTCGAGGACCTGATGGGCCACCGACCAGTGGAGGATGTTCGCTTGGACACATGCTGTCACCTCAACGCAGAAGGGACCTCCCTTTTGGCGGATGGCTTGACGTCTGTCCTTCAGCCCATGATTGCGGACGCACCAACACCTCTCGATCGCACCACAGAAGCGCCCAGCGTGGCACCCTCCGCAAATCCATGAAGGCACTCAACGCCCATTGTTTTTTCACCGTTCGTAGCGTCGGCCGGAGGTATGATCGCCCCCTATGCAACGCCCGCTAATTCTCCTGACCGGACTCTTGGGCTGCGGTTCCTCTCCGCTCGCCGACTGTCGTGAAGGACATGAGCGAGGACGCGAGGGGCACTGCCATCCTGTCGGACCTGATGCCGATGCGGAGACGCCCGCGCCCGATTCAGGCGATTTCCACCCTGAGGACACTCAGGACACTGGGTTGCCGCCACGCGATGACACCATCGTACGGTTGGTGGCTGGCATTCAGCACACCTGTGCGCTTCAGGGTGACGGTCGAGTCACCTGCTGGGGACGGCCCGACCTCATCGCCTCGACGCCCAACTTTAGGGTCAAGGACCTCACCGCCCAAGGCTGGCACAGCTGTGTGGTGGATCTCGAAGACCACCTGTACTGCTGGGGAGACAACTCGCTTGGACAGGCCTCGTTTCCCACCACGGGCTCGTACGCGAAGGTAAGCGCAGGGACCACCCACACCTGCGCGATCACAACGGACGGAGAGATCACCTGTTGGGGGGTTCCGGACGATCACCCCGACTTCGCTCATGGGCAGGTCAGCGACGCCCCCTCGGGCAACGACCATGTCGCGATCAGCTCCGGCAAGCTCCACTCCTGCGCGCAGCGGGCCGACCGGACCTTGGTGTGCTGGGGTCCCGATGACGGCGGCTCCGTCCTCCTTCATGGCGACAGCGTGGACGTCAACCAGGTCCGCGGGGTCACGGACATGCCCGTTGCCCAGCTAATGACCTACTACTGGGGGACCTGCTGGCTCGATGAGAGTGGCCAGGCGGACTGCTGTGGGGCCCTCATGGGTAGCGAGTACTTCCAGGTCCCCACCGACACGTTTAAGGTGATCGAGGGGGGTGGGCTGCACAGCTGCGGCATTCGAGCCGATGACACTCTGCGCTGCTGGGGAGATGACCAGCACGAGCAGGTCTCCACCACGCCATCGGGCACCTTCTCCGTGATCGGACCCGGAGAGAAGCACACCTGTGCGGTTCGTACCTCGGGCGAGGTCGTCTGCTGGGGCCGAAACCAGTTTGGCGAAGGAACACCCCCTCCGTCGCTCTAGTGCTCCCCCTCCATGGGCTCAAGTCCCGTGTCGCCGATGTCTGCCGGATCCATTGCAGCCACGACCACCATGCTCGCCTCTCCGTGGCGACCCGAGGCGTCCGTCACCTCCATCACCATCACCAAGTCATGGTCAGTCAGAAGCTCCGGCGGCGTGTCTCTCAGCCCATCAATCATCTCGTAGACGAAGAGATAGCCATACATGCCCATGAACTCACCCGCGCACGCTCCCCTGGGCTCTAGCATCACGCGATAGGTGTTGTTCGAGACGAGCAGGCCCGACTGGGACTCGATGATCGAAAAGTGAACATCAACGACGGGGTCGGTGTTCTCCACATGGACGCTACCGGCGATGTGCCAGCCCCCTTGAGGACCATGAACCATGGTCACCGGGTCGTGGTCTCCGAGGGCGTGAAACACGTCGACACCATCGCCCACTACCACATGAGGGGGGTGGTCGAAGCAAGACGCTGCAGCCTCTTCAGAGGGTGGCTTCGTCGAGTCATCCAATGCGCTCGGCGCATCCGACTCTGTCTCAAGATCGACGATCTGCCGCGACTTGGGTGCGGATGCCGGGTCTTGGGCACAGCCACCCTGAAGCACCGCCACTAGCACCAAGCACAAACGGGACACGTTCACCTCAAGGAGATCCTACCACTACGCCGAGGCCACGGGATACTACCTTCTTGGCCGTGCCCGTGAAGAATGTCAGCGGCATCACCGGTGCCGCAACACCCCTCAATGACGTAACCATCACCGTCAGCAGGTCCCCGGGCGACAGCACCGCCAACCGAAGTCCCTGAACAGAGCCACTCGCCGCATCTTTTTCCTGTCCAAGGCGGATGGCGTACTTAGGTTCCGTGGCGCGACTAGGCTTGCCTCGTGTCGTAGTATCCCCGTCGTTGTGTTTATCGCTCCGTGAGGCCACCCATGAAAATCTCCTTGGTCATGATGCTGGCTCTGGCCTGCAGCGGCGACCCCGACGGCAAGGACACCCTCGACGATACATCCTCGGCCATTGCTGACACGGATGCGGACGCCGATGCCGACGCCGACACGGATGCCGACGCCGATGCCGACGCCGATGCCGACGCCGACACGGATGCGGAC
>CAZKOI010000383.1:0-3494 GCA_964554315.1 uncultured Enterobacterales bacterium
AGGTCAAGACGTCTCAGAGAGTAGTTGCCGTGAACTTCGAAGTCACCGCCAACCGTCTCGAGAGAGGAAATATCCAGGGTCTCCAGGGCTGTAGGGAAATAAGAAATGAAGTCCCCCCCAACGCTTCGAAGCGCCGGTGTCGTGAACGTCTGGAGGCTCAGCATCGTGTCGATTTCCACCGTGCCTCTTACCTCCTCCAAAAAGGGCAGATCGACATCGGGCACGGGTTCATCAACCCGGTCGATCGTTAGCGAATCCATCGTCAGGCATGAGCGGGCCCACTCGACATCGTAGTTGCCTCTAATGACGACATCCGAACAGTCTTGCAGCTCAACGCAGCACTCGTCGGTCGCCCCATTCCCATCGTTGTCGACCTCGTCGCAGCACTCGTCCGGGTAGTAGCCCTCGGGGACATGGCTGAGGTCGTTGGCCGTGAGGTCTTCGAGTTCGTCTATACCGGGAAGGAGCTCGTCGAGTTCGGAGGCCAGGGGCTCATCGGGGTTGAGCTCGACGCATTGATAGGCACCCTTTGATGTGGTGCCCCAGAGTGGAAGGGAGTCGGGGCAGAGGCTGCGTGCGGTGGTGTCGACCCCGCTCGTGATTTTGTCGACCGCAGCGTCGATAATGATGACTGCGATGGTGCCGTCAATGGCCACCTTTGCAATCAATGCCAGGCCTAAGGTGGCTGGACCACAGAAGACGATGTTCTGAGCGGCGTCACTGGCGGCCGCCGATGGCAACAGCGCCATCGTGCCACGCAGATGGGCGGCATCCATGGCGGACCACTCGGTGTCCATGCCGGCGGCCCCCAGCTCGGCTCGGTGCTGCTGAAGCGCACGGGCCACAGCCTCTCCTGCGGTGGCGTCCATCTCGGCGGGGATGCCCGAAATCAGCAGGGGGGAGTAAGTGCGCGTCAACGACTCCTGGAACAGACCTGTCAGCAAGCCCAGGCGGTGACCCACGTCTCGGCCGGTGGTGCCGGGCAGCTCGGCCCAGGCGGACTCGAGGGCGCTGCGCCAACTCTCGAGCTCGCTCGCGGCATCGGTGACCGGCTCGGCAGACGCAGCAATGACGCCCTCGACCGATGCCAGAGCGGTGCCTGCTTTGTCGTAGATGCTGTAGGTGGCGGCTCCGCTCCAAGCCCCCTGACGGTCGGCGACGAGCGGTGCGATGGTGACCCACTTGCCGTCTTGCTCGAGCAGCGGAACGATCACGCCGGGGGAGTCGGGGGCCTCAAGGAGTCCGTAGGCGGCTTCGGCTGGCATCGCGACCTCGGTGCAGACAAAGCCACCGGGGGCCGACTCAAGTCGCTCACCGTCGCACACCGACACCGGTGAACCGAACACCTCGGTTCCCGACAGTGGCCCGACCGCGCCTTCGTCAGCGGCGTCGTCAGCGGCGTCGTCTTTGCTCCCGCAGCTGAGGGTGAGTGGAATCATCAACAATGAAATCAGTGGCAGACGCATGAGTCCTCCGAAGAGGTGAGTCTACGAGAATCGGAGCCATCCAATGTGCGAAAAATTGCACAAAACGCATGCCCTCGGTAGGGCCCCAAACAAAAGCGCCTCGAACCTTGAAATCCGAGGGGCTGTTGGACCTCCCAACGAGAGTATCGTCAAGAACTGTGCAGGCTTTCCGTCAGCGCTTTAGCGGGCGTCGGGAGCGGCGTTGTGCACACAAGTTGCGGCTATCCGCGGCAATGTTTGTTTCCTATCCTTTGTGACTGGGTTCAGCGGGCGCTCGGGCCGCAGGTGCAATCAGGAACGTCACAAACCGGGCTCTCATGAACGCATCCGCTGGCGTTGACTTGGGTCCAAATCGCGGGGTAGCCCGGGGCCGGGTCAAGGTCGACGTCGACCACCGAGAGGTTGGGGCTCTGAATCAGGGTCAGGGAGGAGTTGAACTGAATCTCAACACCGTAGCCGATGGTCCCGAACGGAACGCCAAAGCCGACTGAAGCGAGTGCTGGGAGCTCCAGGGTGGATAGGGAGTCATTGCTGGTGACCGTAAAGCTGTTGTCCACCACTTCGAGGGCCGACAGGTCCACAGCGGTGAGAACGTCGTTGGCTATCAAGGAAAATTGGAAGCTGGACTCAAGGGCGGGTAGCTCGACGGTCGTTAGCACGCTGTTGAATCCGATCTGTGCTTCACCTACTGCCTTGAGAGATGGAGCTGCGAACGTACGCACTGAATCGCTAAACCCGAGGGTGAGGCTTTCAGAGACTTCCTCCAGGTGGGGGAGCACGATCTGTGAGATGCCTGCTCCGTCCATGTCCAGCTCATTCGCGGTCTGGCACGATTGCGCATCCTCGAGGTCGGCCTCCGTCATAATGCTGACGTATTCGCAACTTCTCAGTACGACGCAGCACTCGTCTGTCTCGCCATTGCCGTCGTTATCGACGCTGTCGCAGCACTCGTCTGGATAGTACCCTTCGGCAACATGCGTGAGGTCGTCTTCGGTCAGGCTGTCAAGTTCATCGATACCGGGAAGGAGCTCGTCGAGTTCGGCAGCCAGGGGCTCATCGGGGTTGAGCTCGACGCATTGATAGGCACCCTTTGATGTGGTGCCCCAGAGTGGAAGGGAGTCGGGGCAGAGGCTGCGTGCGGTGGTGTCGACCCCGCTCGTGATTTTGTCGACCGCAGCGTCGATAATGATGACTGCGATGGTGCCGTCAATGGCCACCTTTGCAATCAATGCCAGGCCTAAGGTGGCTGGACCACAGAAGACGATGTTCTGAGCGGCGTCACTGGCGGCCGCCGATGGCAACAGCGCCATCGTGCCACGCAGATGGGCGGCATCCATGGCGGACCACTCGGTGTCCATGCCGGCGGCCCCCAGCTCGGCTCGGTGCTGCTGAAGCGCACGGGCCACAGCCTCTCCTGCGGTGGCGTCCATCTCGGCGGGGATGCCCGAAATCAGCAGGGGGGAGTAAGTGCGCGTCAACGACTCCTGGAACAGACCTGTCAGCAAGCCCAGGCGGTGACCCACGTCTCGGCCGGTGGTGCCGGGCAGCTCGGCCCAGGCGGACTCGAGGGCGCTGCGCCAACTCTCGAGCTCGCTCGCGGCATCGGTGACCGGCTCGGCAGACGCAGCAATGACGCCCTCGACCGATGCCAGAGCGGTGCCTGCTTTGTCGTAGATGCTGTAGGTGGCGGCTCCGCTCCAAGCCCCCTGACGGTCGGCGACGAGCGGTGCGATGGTGACCCACTTGCCGTCTTGCTCGAGCAGCGGAACGACCACGCCGGGGGAGTCGGGGGCCTCAAGGAGTCCGTAGGCGGCGTCGGACGGGAGCGGTATGTTCGTGCATACAAAGCCTCCGGGAGGGGCCTCGAGACGCTCGCCGTCGCATGCGGAGACTCGGGCCCCAAAGACCTCGGCACCAGACAGCGGCCCGATGGCCTCTGAAGCCGATCCAGATGCGCCATTTTCTCCAAGGAGAACCTTCTCAAATCCGGAATCACCGCAGCCAACAGCGAGCGGAATCATCAACAAC
>CAZKOI010000384.1:0-3484 GCA_964554315.1 uncultured Enterobacterales bacterium
TCGAAAGCAAGGCACAACTTGGTAGACGCGGCAGAGGCCTGAGGCCAAGACGCGCTTCATCGCAAACTCGGGCGAGGTGTGTAGGAAGGCCTCGCCCACCTGGACGGGTTCCAGGTGCTCCTCGAGGCAAGGCGCCGACACGATCACCGACGTATGGACCTCGAGGTAGCCGTGGTCCTCGAACCACTGCCTCACTGCGGCGGTAATGGCTGCACGCTGGCGCAGCCGATCCGGGTTCACTTCTGGACCCGACTCACGTACTCACGGGTGCGGGTGTCGACCTTAAGGATCTCACCTTGGTCGACAAACAGAGGCACGTTGATGGTGGCACCGCAAGCCAGAGTGGCCGGCTTTGTCGCGCCTTGTGCCGTGTTTCCCTTCACCCCTGGCTCGCAGTAGGTGACCTCGGACTCGATGAAGTTGGGAAGGGTGATGTTGAGGGGGCTGCCCTTGTAGTAGAGGACGTCGACCACATCATTCTCTACGAGGAAATCCGCCTCGTCTGCGATGGACTTCGCCGGAATGGCGACTTGCTCATAGGTCTCCGAGTTCATGAAGTGGTAGAACTCGCCATCGTTGTACAGGTACTGCATGTTCTCTTCAGCGATGTCTGCAGCCTGGAGCGTCTCACCGGTGCGGTAGGTCCGCTCAAGGACGTTCCCGGTCACCATGTGCTTGAGCTTCGTTCGCGTGAATGCAGTGCCCTTGCCTGGCTTGACGAACTGAAAGTAGACCATGACGTAGGGGTTGCCGTCGATCTCGACCTTGAGGCCATTACGAAAGTCGGAAGTCTGATAAGTGCGTCCCATGTTCAATCCTTCTTCACCACGCGATAAGAGAGGGGTGATGACCCCCTATAACGAGCAGAGCCGACTCCTGTCGCCCCGTGAGGCCAAAGCCCGCTTTGAGCGTGTCGATCTGGCCCTCTGGCGACGTCTGGAGACCGTCTTTCCGGTTCGAGTGACCCGATCTTGGGCCGATCGAGTGGCCGACGTCGACGGTCCCCTCGGGCGACAGGCATTCCCGACAGAGGTTGAGCTGGAAGCCTTTCCGGATGATGTGGACGATCCTGTAGGGGAGGAGAGGCGGATGCCCCACCCCTTGGTTGTTCAGAAGCATCCCGATCGTCTCCTCCTGCTCGTGACGCGGCGGTGCCATCTTCACTGCCGCTATTGCTTCAGAAGAGATCTCGACGGCGACCCCGATCCTGACACCCGGGAAGTGGACAGTGCGCTCGCCTATGCGAAGTCGAGCGGGGTTCGTGAGGTCATCTTGTCGGGAGGCGACCCGCTGACGTTGAGGACTGAGCGCCTAGAGACCATCCTCTCCGCGCTCCGACCCGAGGTCGTTCAACTCCGCATCCACACGCGTGCCCCGATCACCTTTCCGGAGCGTGTCGATGAAGCCTTGGTTGCAATGCTCAAGCGTCATGCTCCTCTATGGGTGGTGGTCCACGCCAACCACCCGGACGAGCTGAGCGCAGACGTTGAGCAGGCGCTTGGCCGTCTCGTGGACGCCGGCATTCCGGTCTTGAACCAGTCCGTCCTCTTGCGAGGTGTGAACGACAATGCCGATGTCCTAGCGGCACTCAGCGAGCGCTTGCTTGAGCTTAGAGTCAAGCCCTACTATCTCCACCATCCTGACAAGGTGGTGGGTGGAGCAGCCTTTCGCGTGTCCATCGAAGAGGGCCTCGCGGTGCACCGTGCGCTGCGCGCGCGCGTCAGTGGATTGGGTCTGCCGGTCTACGTAATCGACCCACCGGATGGAACGGGCAAGGTCTCGGTAGCAGAGTGGGCCGCGAATTCGGTACCATCACGCAGCTAGGAGGCAGCCGTGGCGGTTCGGCAGCAGACATTCGAGTTTACTTCTCTGTCGGAGTTCTTGAAGGCTCATGAAGAGCAGATCTCGAAGAGCTCAATGTTCTTTGCCGCGGGGGCGATCGACAAGGACGTGGCCAACGAGTTCAAGCTTGACTTGGTGGTGCCTTTGGTGGGCCGTCAGGGGCCGATTCCAGCGCAGGTCGTTCACCGGGGCCCAGATGGCAGCATCGGCGTCCACTTGCCCGAGATTCCAGGGGGCGTGGTTCAGGCCTTTTCAGAGCTGACCGGATTCATCGCGGAAGTTCGGGAACACCTTATCGCGTCCAATGAAATGGTCAGTCGGGAGGAGTACAACGGTCTGCTGAAGCGGCTCGCTGTGGCGGAGACTGCGGCGAAGTCTGCGGGTCCGAGCAGTGACGGGCCTCGCCAGCGGAGGACGGCGCGCGGCATACCGATACCGGACACCAGCGGGCGGTCGGCCTCGGCCTCCGGTAGCTTAACGGACCGAAGCCTCCGCGATGGTCTCGTCGGCCTTGCCGTGAAGGGCAGCACGGGCTTGCTGACGGTATCTCTCCCCGATGGAACGACACGGTATGGCTATTGGCTGAGAGGCGGCCCCGTCGGATGGCGAACTGAGCCTATGATCGAGGACGAGGTGCTCGGTGTCCTTCTCTACAAGGCGGAGCAGCTCACCGCCGATCAGGTCAAGGACAGCCTTGAAATCATGAAGCGGGACGGGTGTCGGCAAGGCGAGGCGCTGGTGCTGATGGGCGTTCTCGACTTTGCGACCCTCATCCGCGTGCTCGGCAAGCAGAATGAGTTCGTCCTCCAACAAGTGATGAGTGAGCGCCAGGGGTCGTGGACCTTTCATGACCTCGATCGACTGCCCGAGCAGTTTCTGACCTCGCCGCTCAAGGTCGTTGCGCTCCTCTTCCGGGCGCTGTACAGCCGCAGCCGAGAGATGAGAGCCGACGACATCAACCGTCGGATTGAGCCTAACCTCGACCGCTATCTGTCAATCTCGACGGCATCCAACCACGTCCTCTCGGAGATGCAGCTCAGCCCGAAGGAGCAGGGACTGATTGATGTCATTCAGTCAAACTCCTGGCGCGTTCGAGAGGTCTTCAGCGTCTCCCCGATGGGGCGCGCTCAGACCAGCTGCTTGCTGTGGTGTCTCGACGAGTTGGCCCTCCTAGAGATGGCCGACCAGGAAGACGAGAGCCGCACGAAGGCCCGGATTGCAGAGCAAATCGACCGCAAGAAGAAGCAACTCCAAGGCAACTACTTCGACATCCTTGAGCTGCACTGGGTCTGCCTGAAGTCAGAGGTGCAAGAGGCCTATAAGCGGATGAAGAAGCAGTACGAGATGGAGCGCTTCAGTCAGCTGACGGCCGAGCAGTCGGCGGCTCTCGAGAAAATTCATGCTCGCCTAGATGAAGCCTACGGGACGCTTGAGAACGACAGCTCGAGGCGTCGATATCGAGCAGACCAGATCGAGAAAGACGCCATCGTCAACTCGGCTGAGATGCTGGGCAAGCAAGGCGAGATGGCCATCATGCGGCGGGATCGCCCTGCAGCATGCGGTGCGTTCGCGAAGGCGGCGGAGTTGGTGCCTGGCGAGCCGCTCTACCGAGATGGGCTCAGGAGAGCAACCTCCATCTAGC
>CAZKOI010000385.1:0-3458 GCA_964554315.1 uncultured Enterobacterales bacterium
GAGGTCGCCTACAGCATCGAGCCTTTGGTCGCGATCGACCTTAAACACACCGGTACAGAGGACACCGCCGAGGCCTGGACATGGCTCCAGGCGAAGGCCAGTCAGCGGAATGAGCGCGGGCGCTGGTTCATCGCCGTGCAGGCCGACCACCACCTCCGCAGCGGAGCGGACACCGAGGCCATCTGGACCACACGAATCGGGGAGACAGGATGGGCGGGAGCGGTCGGACCCACTCACGTACGTCTCGGCGTGCTGCTTGAGCGGTGGGGAAAGCTAGATCTTCTGCCGACGCTCAATGTCTTGAATCCCGCCGACCTAAGAGCCGGCCCTCTCAGCACCCTCGAGGCCAGCCGGATCGCGACGCCGATGGCCGTGGTTCAGGTGGGCTCGGACTCGCTTCGCCTGGAGGCAAGCTACGCACCGTTTCCCAGCCCTGATCTTGTTTCACTTCAGGGAACCGATTGGTCTCTGATAAAGCCGGGCGTCTTGGAGCGTGCGTTCGAGGAGATTCCCTCCTACCAAGGCGCAGACAACCCTCTCCTGTCGGAGACCATTCAGGGACTGGCTGACTCACTGGCGTCTCTAGACGCCTCGACCCAGCGAGGCTTCACATCCGCGCTGACCCAGACCAACAGGCCCGACGACACAGGCCTTCAAGGTAACGCCGGGCTTCGGCTTGAGTGGGAGGGAGAGGGCGTTGACCTCGCGGTCATGGGCGCAAACCTACAGAGCCCCACGCCGCTCACCCGACTGGCGCCAGCCTATCGCGACATTCTCGAGCAGCGCTCCTTGCCATCCCTTGATCAGTTCAGCACCCTCGCATCCACGGAGCCGCTTCAGACGTCGTGGCCTCGAACCTGGCTAGCGGGGGCCGAGCTTTCCACCGTAATAGGACCTCTTGGCCTCCGGACCGAGAGCAGCTGGTGGTCTGCAAAGGTGGTTCCCCAGCAATGGCTGGGCGGCGTCATCAGACCCACCACAGCGCACGGGATCGGCCTCGATTACGCCCATGGCAGCAGCATCTACGTCACCCTCGAGACTCGTTGGACCCACCTCCTCGATGACGTCGTACAGCCCTACCTGACCCGGACGGACGTCCTGGAGTCCGGCATACTTGCCAGGATTGGATTGCTCGGGGACCGGCTCCATCTCCATGCCGCAGGATTACTGAACTGGACCTTTTCCTCTTGGCTCGCGCGCCCCGAGCTTCGCTACACGGCAAGCGACGCCCTCTCGGTCGGCATTGGTGCCGTGTTGATTGATGCAGAAGCGCCGACCCCAGCCTCGCTCCAAGAGGTCCTCAGCCACCCCGCTGGCCCACTCTCGCTGGTCCAGGATAATGATGCTCTGTTCGTGACCATGAGGTGGACCCAGTGATGTTCCTACTGCTCGGCACCCAGCTGGCCCTCGCAACCGGACTGACCTACACCGACACAGATTGCCCGCTCGGCGATGGCAAGGTGCGGCAGTACCACAAAGTCAGCGCCAATACGCTGGGTGGCTACGACTCCGACCTCGCCACCTACTCCACACGCGGCCAGTTTCGTGAGTTTGCCGTGAGCACATGCCCCGACAACTACTTCAGTGCACTGGGGACCATGCTCGGAGACCCGGTCCCAGACGACAAGAGAGGCGCAGTCATCAAGGCGATCGACGCGTCACGCGCGACGTGGATGGATAGCGATCGTCCGGAGGTCTGGGAGCGCTACGACACCGCCGCACGCATTGCTGAGGCGCTCGGCAGGGACAATCTCAGCGTAGCCGAACTCTACATCATGGCTTCTTGGACGGCACGCGATCGCGCAGTGGGAGTCTACGTCGGCGGCCTAGACGGTCCTCAAGCGGCCAAGGAGATACTGGACATCGGGGCGACGGAGTTGGCTAAGAGCCTCACCCCTGAGGCCGAGAAGGTCCTCCGCTACAACCTCGCCCGTGTCGCACACCGCGGTGGGTTCATGAGCGATCGCGATGCTCACCTAGACGCTTACCTCAGTCTCACCACGTTGAGCGGAGATGAGCGTGCCGCCGGCGAGCGGCTCAAGACCATTGCTCGGGTGGTCGAGCCTGCGCTCCAACGTAAGGCCATCGCAGCCTTGAAGGCAGCCCTGGCATCCGCCGGGTCAGAGGCACGTCTCGTCAGAGCGCGCTACCAACTGGCGGACTTGCAGCGACGTGTTGGCGAGACCGCTGCGGCCAAGCGTGACTTTCACCTCGTGGTTCAGTCCACCGCCGCTCCTGACGATGTCCGCCAGCTTGCGAAGTACCTGCTCGGCACACTCGGGGGTTGAGCCTCACGAGGAACAACACGATAGACGCACTCGATGCAGATCGCTTTCCTCATCTCGAGCGCCATCGTCGTCCGGCCCACCTGGACCACCGCGCATCTCGCCCATGCCGCCCTTCGTGAAGGCCACAGTGTCTACTTCATCGAACCGACGAGCATGGAAGTGACCATCCAGGGCCGTGTGCTGGTAAATGCATATGTCGTCGACGCCCTCCTCGAGAGCCCCACTGCGGTCGCGTGTAGTCTCGCCAACCGAAGACTGACCCGTCGATACATCGACGTAGGCAGCCTCGACCTCTTGCTCATGCGAGCCAATCCGCTGACCAACACGGTCATCAACCTCGCTCTGATGGCTGCCGAGCGAGGCGTTCGAGTCGTGAACGACCCGACCGGCATCGCGCGTACCCGGTCCAAGACCTGGCTGGCTTCACTGAGCGACGTCCCCAGCCCCCCAACCCTGGTCACTTCCGATCCGACCTCCGCGCGAATATTCGCGGAGAACCACCCGGGCGGTGTGGTCGTGAAGCCCGCCTTGGGCTCCGGTGGTCGCGGCGTGATGATGATTCGACAAGCCAGCCGAGTCCCTGCCGCCGTCCTCGACGTCGCCCGAGCACAGCCAGGTCCCGTCGTGGTTCAAGCGTACCTCGCGCGGGCAGATGAAGGCGAAAAACGAATCTTCTGGGTGAACGGGCAAATCGTCGGCGCCTACCTCAGAAAGCGGGCGCCCGGGGCATTTCATCACAATCTCCAGCGCGGGGGCCAGCCAGAGCCGACCGACATCACCGCTATGGACCGCGCACTCTGTGCCGCAATCACGCCTCACCTCACACGCAACGGCATCGTGTTGGCTGGCCTGGACATCATCGGTGACACGCTGATCGAATGCAACACGCTCAATCCGGGCGGAATCCACTACGCAGAAACGTTTAAGGGCCGAGATGCAGACTCAATTGCTGCACTGACGCTCCAATTGATTACAAGGTCTTGGAATACCCCAGAGGTCAAGCACGCATGAGTAGACGTACTGACAAAGATGACTACAGCTCCGCTCTCGGAACACTCACTCGCAAACAGGTTCAAGATGCCATTCGAAGGGGGACGTCCTTGGTCGGCGCGGACTTGCGGGGGGTCGATCTCAACGGGCTGATCGGGCGGGAATTCTCGGTGCAGGGGG
>CAZKOI010000386.1:0-3448 GCA_964554315.1 uncultured Enterobacterales bacterium
TGCCACCCACTGACCGTTAGGCCCCGACTCGCCTTCTCATCCACAGAGGTGACGTCGCCGGTGGCGTAGAGCCCATCCCATGCTGGAGAAGCAGCCCCCTCGCTGCGGCCCGTGTCGTACTGGACCGTGAACCAGAGACCCGATCCTCCCGCGGGAGGGCCAGACCGGACATCCTTGCAGCCGTGTGACGGATCCGTACTGATGGCAAGAACCCCCATACCGCTTCGACCGTTGTTGTCTGCGCCCGGAGTGAAGAGAAACACCACGGCCTCATCCATGCTCCACGGCGCATCGACCTCGGATGTGACCGAGCCCGACCCGTTCCCTGAGCAACCCAAAAGTGTGGTGGCAATCAACGCTATCATCACTGCACCGGCCTGAATTTGAAGCTTACCCGCCGCTCCGAACCTCGGTCCACCTCAGCGGTGGCCGCCTTGCGCTTACCGGTCTCGATCTCAATGACCATGATGCGGTGAGAGCCCGGCCTGACCTCGCTCTTAACGATTGGCGTCACACCAATCATGCGGTCACCCACATAGACGTTCGCCGGACTATCGGAGTCGATAGAGAGATAGCCAAGATCGGGAAGGACCTCCGACACTTGCCCGGGTCCGTCGGTTCGTGGTGCCGGCTCGATGGCAGGAGCGAGCATGGTCGGTCGAGGCGGGGGTGCCGTCGTCTGTGCCGGCACCTCGTCCTTGCTGGCCATGCTGACGAGGAGCGCGAGCGTCATGACGACAATACCGATGAGGATCAAAAGCAGAGGGAGGATCGGCGGGTCCTCCTTGTCGGGGATCGCGCGGAACGAGCGGCTCTCGCCTTTCGCGTCGACGGACAACTTCGGCGGGCTCGACGGCAGTCCTACGGATTCTTCTGATGTCTCGACATCAAAAAACCCGGTGTCGTCATCATCCCACACGACGTGACTGGGAGCCCCCGGCTCCAGCGAAGTAGGTTCGTCCTCGATGGCCAAAGCCGGCGTAGCCTCTTCTCCCTCAAAGGCGAACGGATCCTCAGGCAAATCAGAAGGGTCGCCGTTGGCGTAAACCACGGGCGGCGGTGTATCGCGAATGTAGGCCGTTGAGGTACCGCCCTCCGTCGACGGACCGCCATCCACCGATGCATTTGGATTAGTGGGCCCATCATCCCAGGTAGCGTCGAGGCTCACGGCCGAGGACACACCCATTGAGATCGCCGGCGGAGCCGTGCCATCGACCTGGACAACGTCCGCTTCATCGAAGGCGTCGTCATCATCCAAGAACTGTAGCGGCGCGTCTGCGTCGAAGTCATCCTCCGCAGTCGTCTCTGCATAAGGTCCCGCGGGCATGGCTAGCGCGCTGACATCAAAGACCGGCGCATCATCATCCTCGTCAGCGAACACAGGCGTTGCCTCCTGTTCGTTGCCGAGGAACACCCGCAGGGGGCCGTCATGGTTCTCTGCTGCGGCCTCCTCATCTTCTTCCTGACGGAACGAAAAGAGGTCAAAGTCCGGCTCTTCGTCCTCCAAGGGAGGCATGTTGACCGGCGGGGCCGGCATCGTGATGCCTGGGATGTCCTCACTCACGAGGAGCATGCCCGGATGGCCCAAAAACAGCCGCGATCCTCGTCGTCTGCTCACCGAGATACTCCGATAAGGCCTCTAGCCTCTAGGACCAAAGCTCTTCCAAGCTGGACGGAATGTTGGAACCATCCGCAATTCCACGGAGGACACCGACCTTCCCCTCGTCAACGCGCAGATGCAATCCCTGTGAGGTCGGGATGCTCTTGATGACCTCCTCACGAATGAGGTGATTCACTGCTCGCCGCACGACAAACTGATCTGCGGGATCAAGTCCCCTGAAGAGGTTGTCCGCCCTGGTCGTGTGGTCACCGACCACATCCCGATCGAGGAGCATCTGAGCGGCCGTCCGAACGAGGCCCCTCCCAGAAACGCTGTCCTCTATCTTAGGCGCATTCGAGCCCCACCACGTCTCCACACCAGCCAGCTCCCGCACGCGGTCAATGTCGCCCTCGTCAAAAGCCAGGGTTCTCGGAAGGCCACCGACCTGCCCGAGCAAGCGAGCCACCTCAAAAGGATGCAGGTCAAGACTTGACGCAATCTGCGACACGCGAATCTTTTCAAACAAATCTAGTGTCGACATGTTCAGCCCTCCTCGCCGCTGTCGTCTTCGTCAGGAGCCACCACCTCTGGCTCGACCCAGACCATCTGCAAGCGAATCTTACCTGCCTCGAACTCAGCGGCGTTCCCGTTGACCTCGTCGATGAGGTCATCCAAGACGCGCTCGAGACTGCCCTTAATGTCGGAGTCTCCGAGCCAAATCTGAATGGCGAGTGCGTTCTCGTACTCCGCGTACTGAAGCGGCGCGTCCGCTGCACCCACCTCTTGGAGCATGCGCCCAACGCAACCGATCACACGGTAGGCAATGAGGGCTGCGAGATCCTCCGCGCGCTCGGCCCACTTCGAACAGGTCTCGAACGGCGTTGGGACAATGATAGCCAGTGCCTCTGGGGCTCCACCATCAGGCGCATCAATCGAACCGACGACTGCGACACCAATGCCCTGCGCATCCACGGGCTCGATGTTTGAAGCCATGGCATCGAAGACTGGAGTCAACTCGTTCTTTACGGTTGCATGGTGGGCAAGGATGGCCTGCTTGTATGTCTTGGGCAGCGAGTCGAGGCCCATCTCTACATCCTGGAACTCCTCGTACTCCTTCACAAGCTTATTGTACTGAGGCTTCTCAATGAGCTCCTGGACACGCCGCTCTCGTGCCTTCACTTGGTCACCATACAGCGATCCGCGTGCCGCCACGAGACCGCGGTCACCCGCCAAATTCTTCAGCGTCGCCTCACGCCTACGCTGCAGCTGTTCACCCGGCAGGCTCGCCTTTAGGTCTTCCACCTCCGTCTTGCGCGCTGCAAGCGTCTCCAGCGTCGCCTCACGCTCCTCGATCTCTCGACGAAGTCGCTCCTGCTCGTCCGAAATCTCGCCGTGCTCGCGATCCGCGTCGGCGTCGGACTGTTGTCGCCACCGATCGATATCATCGAGGGCGGATACCAATATGGGAATCATCTGTCCCGCTGCTGACGTCATTTGGTCTCACCATCCCCTAGTTTCTCATTCCGCATCCCCAACACCATGGGGCGCGTTGCAAACCATATCAAATAAAGCACCGTTCACCCATTATGAAAATCGTCACAGGCGCTCCATCCCCCCTCTCCGGCCAGCGCAGCGCGTTCCCTGGCATCAAAAAGCTGCCGAGCATACCGGCCTTCGTCGAAGAACTCCCAAAGATCCGTCACACCAGCGCGGAGCATCCACTCATTTACGAGGACTTCCACAGGGCCGTCTACGTCTTCGACGAGCCCATCGAAAGACTCGACTTCTTCCCGAAGCGGGTCGTCAGTTTCAACAGTGATGAACACATAGGCGAGTCGCCGCCCATAG
>CAZKOI010000387.1:0-3447 GCA_964554315.1 uncultured Enterobacterales bacterium
GACCCCCTCTCTACCATCATCGATACCGACGCCGACTGCGATGGTGTGGTCACGGCACATGACTGCGATGACGGAGACCCCCTCTCTACCATCATCGATACCGACGCCGACTGCGATGGTGTGGTCACGGACCATGACTGCGATGAAGACGACCCATCATCCACGACCATAGACATTGATGCCGATTGCGACACCGTCCTCACGGCCGACGACTGCGACGATGAAGACCCGACAGTCGGTACAGAGTGCCCAATTCGAAGCTGCAAGGACCTGTACGATGCCGATCCGTCCTTGGAGAGTGGGATCTACACGCTAAGTGCTCCAGGCTTTTCGCCGTTCGAGGCTTACTGTGACATGGTTCACGGAGGCTGGACATTGGCGTACCTCGCATCTGTGGATCCAGGGTATTCGTCCGCAGATATGATCGCTGGGGTGGGTGACCTCGGCGATGTGGCGGTGACCCCCGAGGCCGAGGACCACTGGAAGCTTCATGACGACAAGATCAACGCCCTCCGGTCTGGAGCGGTCGCCAACGATGTTCGAGTCAGCGCGTACATCAGCGGCAGCCTGTTGGGCAACAGCTGGCATCCCAGCTCCTGCCACATCACCTGGAGCACCAGTACGACCGATTCCGACTGCCTCGAGTCTACTCGGTCAGGACCGGACGCCACGGACTACACCACCAGCGGCCATGCGGGCGCGCTGACCCGATGGTACGTTGACTCGTCCTTTGGATACATCCTGCCTCATACACACTTGGGCCCCATCAGCGGCGGCACCTCCCATGGCGGCAGCACACCGAATCCCTTCTGCACCTTCTACGACTCCCGAACTTGCCCGCTCCCCTCAAAGTTTGAGGTGTGGATTTATTGAGGGCATCCACTTGCCATCAATGCTGTGACCAAGCCATCTCCATGTGGTGAGTCACCGGCCGGCCCGGCTCTACCACTTCATAGAGACCAAGGTTGAGCGCATCGGGTGGGCCTGATTGCGGCTCTATACAAATCGCATGGGCAGGTTCGTCGTAAACCACCCAGTTCGTGCATGATGACTCGATGGTCACGACCAGACCACCCGGCCATGAGAGCCGTGGCGGCTCTGAGGGGTCAGGAAAGCTGTCATCCCACGGCCTAGGGGTAGGCCTCACCCGATTCATAGTCGCGATTCCGTGCTCGTCCCGCTCAAGCATGCTGACTGGGTCGAAGTGGAGGCAAGCTTCACCTTGGCCTTCGACAACTCGCCGAAACCAAGGGTGCCAACCCACGACCGCAGGAAACGGGTCTTTCTCGGCAAAGACCGTCAGCGTCCATCGAAGCCGATCCTGCATCAGTGCAACCTTTGCGCGAACCTCGCCTTTCCATGGCCATCCATCGCCGAGCGCACACGCCATTGAATCTGGGCCCGTTGTGACCCATTTCTTCGTGAAGACGGTGCCATGAAGTGCGTGGGGGGCCAGGTTCTTCGGAAGCTCGAAGGTCCGCTCATCCCACGTGAAGCGCCCGTTCCTTGTCCGCCCCGCCCAGGGTACCATCGGATAGCATCCCCACTCCGTCGCTAGGCCGGGCCGGGAAACAAGCACCTCCGCCCCACCGACCGTTAGCGACGCCAAGCGCCCGCCTTCAGCGGGAGCGAATCGTGCTTTTACCGAACCACAGTGCAGCTCCATGGGACATCCCTTTGGCCCCCTCCTATCACGCGTTAGTACCCTGCCGTTGCGGAGAATCCATGATTGCACCTCGATACCTCCTCTTGGTTTCCACACTCATCGCTGGGTGTGGAAGCGCGGAAAAAGCAGAACCTGAGATCGATTGTGGCGACGGCACATTCGAATCCGATGGTCGCTGCGTACCCGAACCGAGTTCCGATGCAGACGCAGACGCAGACGCAGACGCAGACGCAGACGCAGACGCAGACGCCGACGCAGACGCCGATTCCGACGCCGACGCGGACGCGGACGCCGACGCCGACCTTGGTGTCATGCCACCACCACCCGAGAACGCAGGCGTCGTCTATGTTGGCGACTACGTCGACCCGTACCTTCGCTGGTACGACATTACAGGTGACCACCCTGTGCTCAGCGGTACGCTCGACATGGCTTTTCCGATTCACGACATCGCCATCGACACCATCAACAACCGGATGGCGTTAGCGCTCGACCTCGATAGGCGCGTGGTCATCCTTGCGCTCGACGAGCCTGACGGCGGAGTCGATACCCCGACAGTCCTCGGGGAGCTTTCGTTTGAAGACGCCCCCTATTTGGTGCAGGTCGACCCGTACCACGACCGGCTCTATGTCCACACTGCGGGGTTCGACTTTGGTCAGATTCATATCGTTGATCTGAGCGACCCAACTGCACCCTCGCTGCTCCATTCTGCTGAGACGGCAATCTTCGGGAGCTTTTCGGTCGATCCTGTGAGGCGCATCATCTTCTCGAGTAATGGGCTCGACGAGACGCTGGAGGTTTTTGACGTCGGCCTCGACACCATGTCGCCCCTTGATGGCTCTCCCGTCGATCTGAGAGCCGACTATGCCGGCGACAACAGCTGGGCCTTCCAAGCCTTCAATGTCACTGCTGACCCATGGTCCGCACGGGTCTTTGCTGGTCGTACACAGGGAAGCCTCTCTGAACTCATCGCCTATTCCTACGACGACGTCATCCCCAGCTCCAGTCAGAAGTACGGCGATATCGCCTCAGCGGCAACGATGGAGAGCATACCCGATGCCATTGAGGTCGATTCGGACACCGACGACCGCTATGTCCCGCTGCTCTTCAGCTACCACCCCCTTCCCGACCCGCGAACGGGCGAGGTCTTTTTGGTCGGTGCGGTTTACGACGTCACAGGCCCGTCCGGCGGAGTGATGTCCTTTGGGCCAGACTTGGGACCCGGGGGCGACTGTCTCTTTGAAAGTGGACCTTTCTGCCCGTTCCAATACTGGTCAGACTCAAGCCCAATGTGGTCTCTGGGAACGGACGGTGCAGCCTGCGTGGACGCAAAGCGAAAGGTCTTTGCGGGATCTACAATCACTGTCGAGGGCGACGGGTCCGGAACCATGCAGTTCTTCACCTACAACGAAGATGGTGACCTTAGTCCGTGGCTCACTGAGACGGGTGGTTCTCTGCCGAATGGTCCTCTGGCCGTTGCCATTGCGTGCCATTGACGCTTCAAGGAATCACCCATTCTTGGCGCTTCAAGTCTGAGCGCCACGATTGTTCAAATCAGCCGGCCCTGAGGCACTCCCGATGATGTACACTCGTCGACTCGGAGGCTCTATGCGCACACTGATCTTTTCTGCTTTTGTCATCCCACTGGCCATTGGTTGCGGTGGTGATGAAGAGAAAGAAGTAACCACCGACCTCGAACTCGATGCCGACGCCGATGCTGACGCCGATGCTGACGCCGATGCCGATGCCGATGCCGATGCTGACGCCGATGCCGATGCCGATGC
>CAZKOI010000388.1:0-3445 GCA_964554315.1 uncultured Enterobacterales bacterium
TCAGCACTCGCGGCGCACCAAGAAGACCAAGGTCATCGTCGCCGATCCTCGCACCACCGCGCTCTCTGCGACCATGGACGGTCACCTGCCAATTCGGCCGGGCTCCGAGCCCTACCTCATGCTGGGCATGCTCCACGCCATCGTCACCGGCGGCTGGATTGATGAGCAGTTTATCCGCGACTACACCACGGGCTTCGATCGCCTGAAGGCGGCGATCGCTCCTTGGACAGTGGACCGCTGTGCTGCGCTCTGTGGCATCGGGGCGGACACGCTGAGCGGCGTGGCCCTCAAGTTCTCGCGGTCAGCGATGTCGGTGATTCAGCCCGCCGCCCACAGCTTCAGCAACCCGGCCGGCGCGATCGGCGCCTGGGCTTGGATGGC
This sequence comes from uncultured Enterobacterales bacterium, assembly GCA_964554315.1. GTDB lineage: Bacteria > Myxococcota_A > UBA796 > UBA796 > UBA796 > UBA796. The sequence continues at coordinate 382 of CAZKOI010000388.1, forward strand.
CATTCATGCCGTGACGGCCAATCTGCTTCGTCCGGGCGGACTGTACGAGAACAAGGGCGCCATCGACCTCTTTCCTGTGCTGAGCCAGGTTCCCACGAGCCGAGCGCCCGCCACGCTGGCCACCGGCCATCGCTTGATGCTGATGCAGGCGCCCGCCACGGCCTTGCCAGCCGAGGCGAACAGTGGACAGCTCAAGGCACTCGTGACCGTGAGCGGGAACCCGGTCGGGCGGCTACCTCAGCCCGCTCAGACCCGCGACTCACTGCGCTCACTCGACCTTCTGGTCTGCATGGCCAGCACGGAGGACGAGACCGCGAGAGAGGCCGACTGGATTCTTCCCGTCGCCCATCCATGGGAGCAAGACGGGCTGGGGCTCCATGACAATGTGCTCCTCCCCCACCGAGGGCTGACGTGGTCGTCTGCGCTCGTCGAGCCAAAGGGGGAAGCGCGGGCCGAGGAGGCCATTCTTGCGGACCTCTTCTCCGCGCTCAGACCGGGGCTTCGAAAGAGCGCATGGGGCGCTCACTTGGCCCTCATCGGCCGACACCTCGCCCAAGCAGACCTTGCCCAGTGGGAGCAGCGTGCGCTGGACTGGGCCGATGATGTCGACCTGGACGCCATCGACACCGCGGCCTGCCGACTCGTCCTTGGCGACACCGACCGAAGCACGTGGCGACCCTCTACGGAGGACGAGCGGATTGAGCTTGCGCCCGAGGTGGTGGTCCACCGCCTCAGCCAACACCAACCGCCCGAACTCACCGGACTGGTCCTTCGTACCGCACAACCCATGGACCGGGCTCCCGACGGACTGCACCGATCGTCCCCAAGCGGGCCAATGGAGGCTCGACTTCACCCCGATCAAGGCATGAGGGAGGGGGATCGCATGATCGTCCGAAGCGCCTTCGGGGAGACCATCGTGCGCGTCGCACTGGACGATGCCCTACGGCCCGATGTTGTCGACTTGCCCTTCTACGACGGCTGTCCCTCTCTCCAGCTCCTCGACGCGAGCGCCTTCGATCCTCTCACCGGTGTGCCAGCACTCGACGGACTTCCCGTCCAAGTGATGCCCGAGAACAGTTGAAAAGTCGATATGGCCTGTTACTCCTCCTCTATGCGTCGATCTACCGTCCTGCTCTCGCTCATCGGGCTCCCGCTCATCATGGCCTGCCCCGATCCTCCTCCTGATATCGCGAAGGCCACCTCTGAAGATCCTTCGGCCGCAGCACCGCAGGCAAACAAGGGCGGCCGGGCAGGAGACCCGAGCGCGATGGACCTATCGCCCGGGGGTACCACGCTCCTCGACATCTCTCAGGTTGTGCCGCAGCGCACCCAGGACGACCTCAAGGCCTCCGGTGATGCCTTGGTCACGCTCAGCGGCGAGCTCAAGGGAAGCTGTGACGGGGGCACCATTCGAATCGACGTGATTGAGGTGGGGCTCGAGCACACCGACTCTGGGCCACTGGTGGGTCCGGTGACCGCCCTCTTTCCTGAACAGTCCGGCGAGTACACCCTCGTGGCCCCCGCCAACAAGAGCTACCAAGTGTCGGCGCTGTGTGACATCGACAACGACGGAAAGATTGTCCAAGACAAGGACAAGCTCGCTCCCGGAGTCGCGCTCGGTGAAGTCAGCGAGGACCGCGAGCGTGTGAATCTCGTGTTTCCGGGTGAGGGCGACGAGGCTGTCGAGATCGGCGATCCCTCCGACGGAAATGTCGCACCCCCAGGAGACAACACCGCCTCCTTGCCGTCAGCGGAAGCCGGCGCACGCGATCGGGGTGAAGCGCCTCCGTCAGCGGAAGAAGCCGCCTCCCCTGAGCCCTAGTCGACGGAGCCTTCTAGGTAGGCCGAGAGGTCACCGACCTCGGTCGGCTCATCGCTGATCGGGAGCTGATCTGAGGGGCGTCCACCCATGCCCCACTCCACGCCGGGAAGCTTGGGCATCGCCTCAAAGTCTCGCACCTCCGTAAGCTGGGAGCGGGGATGGGTGAGATGCTCAAGCAGGCCAATCCCTCCTACGAGGCCGTTGCTGCTCGTGCCCAGACCAATCGAGGGAAGGCGCAGACTGGATGCAATGGTGCCTCGATTGACGTTCAGAGCGCCCGTGCGCAACCGCTCCCTGAACTCATCGACGACAGGGCTCTCTCGGTCGACAAAGAGGCTGGTCGAGATCCGTGCCTCAACTTGATTGTGGAGCGCCAGAGCCTGCTGCCAGTCTTGCACCTTGTAGACCAAGAGGGTCGGCCCTGGAGGCTCTCCTGAGAGGAGAGGAGCGGCTCGTTCCCAGTCAACCCCAATGATGCATGGACGGACGTAGAAGCCCTTGCCGACACCCTGAACAGGCTCCGGCGGGAGCAACGGTGTGTGCCCTTGACCGGCCATGCTTCGGGCAAAGCGTCGGTAACGGGTTCGCAGGTTCTCCGAGATCACCGGCCCCATGAACACATAGGGCTCGAATCCACTGCCCACCCGAAGCGCGCGGGCCTGCTCGACCAGTCGCTCGATGAACGCATCATAGACGCTGGCCGTCACGATCACGCGGCCCGTGGAGTTGTGGCGCTGACCCGAGGTCAAGAACGCCCCCACCATCACCTCATAGACCGCGCGCTCAATCTCAGCACTATCGAGGACAATCGCGGTGCCCTTCCCACCGCACTGCACCACGCGGGGAAGCTCGGGCCGATCCTGCGTCTGGCGCGCAAGAGCCTTGGCGGTATCAAACGACCCGGTGAAGAGGACCATATCGACATCGGGGTGGGCTGCTAAGCGGGTGCCCACCACCGATCCCGGCCCCTGCACCATGTTGACGGCTCCCCTCGGAAGCATGCACCGATCCCAGAGATCGATGTGAGCCTGCCCCACCCCCGGGGCAAATTTGCTGGGCTTGACCACCACCGCGTTGCCTGCCAGCAGCGCACTCGCCGTCTGCGTGGCCGCCACCATCAGCGAAAAGTTGTAAGGACACAAGATGACCACGACGCCACGTGGCATGCGATCGGATCGGGCGCCGACCTCATCGACCACACGAGGCGCGAGGATCTCCACGCCATCATCGAGCAAGAGGTCG
>CAZKOI010000389.1:0-3443 GCA_964554315.1 uncultured Enterobacterales bacterium
AGCTTTTGGTGTTCGTTAACACTCTCCAGCTTGTCCTTGGGCTCGGGGTAGCGGCTGTAGAAGAAGCCGTTGTTGTCGTGAGTCCAGCTGGCACCAGAGAATTTCACCCAGCTCAGGGTGTCGGTGAGGTCCCTGCCGCTCAGGACGTCTCGAATGTAGACCGTTTGCCAGTCGGAGCCTCCGTCAGAGAGACCGTACGCGAGCAGGCTACCGTCTTCTGAGATCGAGGTGAGTTGGACGGACACCGTCCCGTCCTTGCTCAATGCGTTGGGGTCCAGCACGGGTGTCGCGCGACCGTTCAGGGCCTCTGCTGTGTACAGAACGGCATGGTCTTGGAGCCCGTTGTTGTGTCGGAAGAAGTATCGGTCCCCCTTCTTAGAGGGCGCGGAGAAGCGCTCATAGTTCCAGAGGACCTCAAGACGCTCTTTGATGGATGTCCTCGCGGGAATGGACTCAAGGTAACCCGAGGTCAAGTTGACCTGAGCGTCAACCCAAGCGCGTGTTTCTGTGCCATCGGGATCCTCGAGCCATCGGTAGGGATCGGGTACCACAACACCATGATAGGTGTCCGTGACCTCGCCTCTCGGGGCATCGGGGTAGACGAACGAAGGGCCCGCCTCGACCTCGCTTCCTTCAGCGGATCCGAGCAAAGAGAAGACGAGGAGGCTCAGCACAGCGGTCATGTGGCAAATCCATAGAAGTCGGCGTTTGAGAGGTGGGGCAATAGGTCCTTGGGCATCATCACGGTTCGGACCGCCCAGAGGTCGGTGAAGATGCGGACCTTGGCTGTCTGGTCGAGGTAGTCGACGCCGCTCGAGCCACCCGTCCCCACCCGGCGCCCAATCATTCGCTCGACCATCCGTGCGTGGCGGTTTCGCCAGATGAGCGTGAGCTCCTCCAGCTCGACCACGGTGTCGAGAAGCAGCCTCGGCCACGCGAGCAGCGGAAGCGTTCGATAGGACTCGATGAACAAGAGACCGGCTCGAACACGCTGAATGCGAGGCCGATCACCGGTGTCCACATCCTCGGCGCTGAGGAAGTCTCGGGCGGAGGCTTTTGCATCAGCAAATCGCTTGGTGCTGTCGCCGGACTCCGGCATGCTCGCCATCAGCTTTTCGCACTGACGATCCATGAATGCATTGAAGTTTCGGAGGTATTCCTCGATGAACTGAGCCACCTTCACTTCATCCTCGGCATCACCGGGCACAGAGCCATGGATAGGGGTTCGATATAGCCAGGAACGAAGCGCATCTTGAAACGACGGCTCGCCCTGGACGGCTTGCACCTTTGACCAAGCCTCGGCACCCGCCGGTCCGGTCTTGGAGAGCGTCTCGAGATGCTCGATGGGATCCACCTTGCCGTAACGAACCCGCTGGCGGCCCTTCATGCCGAGCAAGATTTCCATCTCCCGCATCTGCGACGACTGAAACCCGGAGGCCGGTGTGATCTTCTCCCGAAAGCCCAAGAAGTCCTGCGGCGTCAGCGTCTCCATGACTTGGAAGTGATCGATGGCGAGCTCGAGCACCCGGTTGACGCGGCGCAGGTGGTGGACCACGTGTGGCACCGTCTCCTCGGCCACTCGAGGCGCATTGAGATGGTCTCGGGCGAGCCGAAGCTCACGATTGACGATCTTGAACCAGAGCTCAAGCGCCTGGTGGACGACGATAAACAGAAGCTCATCGGGGATGAGTTGGGACTCATCGTTCTCGAGCCCGCCTTGGAGCTTCAGCAGATCTCCAAGCTTGAGGTAGTCCGTGTAGTTGGGAACATCTTCAGCCATTTGGCCCCCCTGGTGAGCGACTGATAACGCGGTCGGATTACAAGTCCTCAGAGAGGGTGCCTTTGCCGCCTTTGATGAACTCCCTCAGGTACCGCAGTTCGTGATCTTTTGCCTCTTCTGGGGTGCCGACGAAGGCGATTCGACGCTCGTACACCATGGCGAGTCGGTCGGTGATGGTGAACACGGTGTCCATGTCGTGGGTCACCACAATGGAGGTCACCCCGAGTCGATCCTGGAGGGAAAGAATGAGTCCGTTGATTCGTCGCACATTGACCGGGTCGAGTCCCGTCGTCGGCTCATCGTAGAGGATCACCTCGGGCTCAATGGCGATGGAACGCGCCAACCCCACACGTTTCTTCATGCCACCGGAGAGCTCGGCCGGTTTGAGCTTTTGGATGCCGGGCATGTCGACCATCTCGAGCACTTCCTCGACGCGCTTGTTCATCTGACTCTGGGAGCCCCAGCCGTGCTCGATGAGCGGATATTTTATGTTCTCTTCGACGCTCATAGAGTCGAACAACGCGGCACCTTGGAAGAGCATCGCGACCCGGCTTCGAAGTCGGAGGAGCCCTTTCTCATTCAGGCTCGAGACGTCCTCTCCGAAGGCGGTGACCCGGCCTGCGTCGGGGCGAAGCAGACCGATAAGGAGCTTCAAACAAACGCTCTTACCGACGCCCGAGCCGCCGATGATCGTCAGCGTCTCGCCTCGGTGGATATCGAGGTCGAGGCAGTCGTAGACCTTCTTGTCATCGAATGCCTTGGCGACGCCCTGGAAGGAGATGATGGTCTCAGCCATAGATTCCCAGGAAGATTCGAGTCAGGGCGAAGTCGGAGACCAAGATCGCAATGGAGAGGTACACCACGGTACGGGTGGTCGCGATACCGACGCCCTCCGTACCCCCGTAGGTTCGCAGCCCGTTCCAGCAACCGATGATGCCGATGAGGTATCCAAAGAAGACGCTCTTCGAGAGACCGTGAAGGAGGTCGACGACCCAGAGCGTCTCCACAGTCTGCTCCCAGACAAAGCGTCCGGTGACATCCACCTCGATCATCGTGATGATGCCGCCGCCAAAACAGCCCACGATGTCAGCGACCATTGTCAGCAGCGGAAGCGCAATGGTCATCGCCAAGACCCGTGGCATGACGAGCTTTCGGACGGGATCGGCGCCGAGGGCGCGAATCGCATCAACCTGCTCGGTCACGTTCATGCTGCCGATCTCAGCGGTGTACCCGGAGCCGACACGACCGCCGACAAGCAAGGCGGTGAGAACGGGCCCCAGCTCACGGACGATACCGAGACTGACCACCTTTGGCGTGTACATCGACGCACCAAATGGCTCCAAGCCGATGGCAAACTGCAGCGAGAGCACCATGCCGGTGAAGCCTGCTGCGAGAACGGTAATGGACCAGGAGTCGATGCCTCCGAGGACCATCTGATGATTAATGAGTCGCCACTCGAAGGGTCGCTTGAAGAGCTCGCGGATGACGGCTCTTGTGAGGTAGGTGATCTCCCCAACGGCGGCGAAGAACTTCTTGTGGTGGGCAGGCAGCACAAACATCAGGTCTTGAAGCCCTTGAGGACGCGTCGGAAGCTCTCGAGGCCAGCATCAAACTCGGAAGGGCTCGATATGTAGAGGCCGTCGTAGATGCAGCGGCCCAGGTG
>CAZKOI010000390.1:0-3420 GCA_964554315.1 uncultured Enterobacterales bacterium
GAGCGTCTGGTCGACCGAATCTCGGACGGCTACGACACCAACAATTCACGGACGGATTGGGTCACCACGGCGGAACCCACCCCCGGCTACGACAATCCCTACACCGAGCCCGTGGAGTGCATCCCCGGCTCTGAGTGGGTCAAGATCAATGAGTTGATGGCGAACCCCGCTGGCTCTGATGAGGGTGCCGAGTGGGTGGAGCTCTTCAACCCTGAAGACGAAGAAGTCTCGCTGGACGGGTGGGCCCTGAATTGGGGCAAGAACGGCACATACTCGGGCACCGTTATCTTCCCTGCCGGGACCGCCATTGGTCCGGGCGACTTTGTGCTCATTGGCGGAGAATGGGTTGACGATATCGACGTCATGGCCGATCTCGATCTTGGGAATGCGGGCTCGAATGCCGATGCCGTTCAGCTGGTCGACTGTGACGGGGCAGTCCAGGACACCGTGGTGTATGGAGGTCCCAACGACGATCTCTGGCTCAATGACAGGGGCGAGGAGGCCACTTCGCTCACCGGCTCTCCGGGAGACGGGCAAGCCTTGGCCCGAGCGAGCGATGGAGTGGATACCGACCGGTCGGGCGATGACTTTGTATTGACGGACGACCCCTCTCCCGGCGAGTCCAACCCGGAGAAGGTGCCGGTGGTCTGTGTGCCCGGAGATCTTGAGGTCAAGATCAATGAGCTGCTCCCCGACCCCACGGGTTCGGATGACGACAACGAGTTTGTGGAGCTCTACAACACGAGCAGCGTTGATGTCTCTCTGGATGGGTGGGGCCTGGCCGCTCACACCAGCAAGTGGCCAGGAATCCCTCAGTTCATGTTCCCCGGTGGCACCGTCATCGAGGCCGGAGGCTTCTTGGTCGTGGGCGGGGAGAGTGTTGATGAGGCCGACATTGAGATGACGGACGACAACGACATCAGCATGGGCAACAGCTCGAAAAATCCCGATGGTGTGCGCCTCGTAGACTGCACAGGAGTGGTTCAAGACACCGTCCTCTATGGGGAGGCGGGAGAACCCACCGAGGACTTCGAGTTGAAGGATGATCTCGACGGCGTGAGCATGGCCGCTATGCCCAGAGAAGGGCTCAGTGTCGGTCGTGTTGAGGACGGTGTGGACACCAACGTGTCCGAAGACGACTTCTCGGCCAACATGCCCCCGACACCCGGGGCGGCCAATGAGCTCACCGGAGGAGGGGGCAGCGGTGATTCCCCGAGCAGCGGGTGCGGGTGCGGAAAGAGCGCAGGCCCAGGGGGAGGAGGAGCCCCGGAGGTTGAGGCGTCCGCCGTGGCGGGTGTGGTGGCGTCCATTGCCCTCTTCGTCGCCATGCGCCGCCGAGAAGACCCTCCTATGGAAAACCTGTGAATGGCGTGGATCGCCTGTGGATTAGTGGGTAAAAAACACGCCTGAAGCGCCCCATATTCGTGAGCAATTTCAATGCTTTTTGTGTCTCGCCGCGGATCGCCTAGGTGTCTATGGATAACTTGGATGCGGCCCGACGAAGCCTGTCGTTTATGGCCTCTCCGAGCCCGCTGTTTGGTGCGGCCTCAGCGATGAGGAAGTCGAAGCCGAGGCTGTCCAGACGACGCAGCTCAGCGTAGAGGCTCCTGGCGTGGGATACGGCGTCTGTTGCCTTCAGGACAGCGACGCGGTGGCCCTCGGCGACCAAGCGGTCGTGGTCGGCCTCTGGAGTCACGCTCAAGAGAAGGCTCGTCATGGGCTGGTAGTGCTGCGCAAGGGTGCCAGGGGCCAGCGTGGAGGATGCGCTGAGCGGGCCGACAACCTCGGCAACCTCGCTCTCGAGGATGTGACCCGGCCGCAGTATGGCGGGTTTAGGGCTGCTCAAGTCGATGATCGTGCTCTCGATTCCGACCGCGCACGGCCCGCCATCCAGCACGGGTAGATCGGGGCCAAACTCATCCACGACGTGCTGAGCTGTCGTGGGACTAACTCGACCAAAACGGTTGGCGGAAGGTGCGGCGATGCCGCCCTCAACCTGAGCCAAGACAGCCTGCATAATTGGATGGGAAGGGACGCGAAGGCCGACGGTATCGAGCCCACCCGTGACCTCATCGGGAACCGCCGCTGTGCGCGGCACGATGAGGGTCATGGGTCCGGGCCAGAACGCGCTTGCTAGGGCGCAGGCCCGGTCGTCGAGCTGGCCGTACGCAGAGAGGTCGTCGCTCGCGTGCAGGTGGATGATGACGGGGTGTCCTGCGGGACGCCCCTTTGTGGCGTAGATCTGTCGGACAGCCAGCGGGTCGCGTGCGGCACCTCCAAGGCCATAGACCGTCTCTGTAGGCAGCGCGACCAAGCCTCCTCTTCGCAGGATGGCAGCGGCTTCATCGGTGTCCGTCATGATCGGCATGGCGGCCGCATAACCGGCCCAGCCTCAGGGCAGAATCAACACCTCTGTGACCATGTCCTTGGGGAGCGTGCTTCGGAGCCGGTCGATGTCTTTGTCTTCCATTGCCACACAGCCTAGCGTCCAGTCCTTCGATGCACCGCCCCCATGAATGAGGATCTCGCCGCCGACGGGTGTCTTCTGAGGGGGCTTCTCACCGCGCTGGTGCGCGGCCCGAACGCTGTCCGCAGTGGCGGCGTCTAGTCGGCCAGCCTGGATCGCCTCTTCGAGGTCGTGGGGCCCTGGATAGTGAACGGCGATCGCCGCATAATATTGGCTCCAAGGTTTATCGGATGTGGCGTAGAGCCCCTCGGGCGTCCGACCATCCCCCTCGACCGCCTTGGTTCCGGTCGGAGCAAAGCCGAGCCCGATGGGCCAGCATGCCGGCCCATCCTTGGTCTCTAGGAGCTTTCCTTGATTCATTCGCAGGATGCGGCGCGCCCCCTTCAGAACAACGATGAGGTGGGAGCCTTGCAGGCGTGATGCCTCGACGCCCGGGGGCAAGGCGAGGGCCTTGACGGAGGACGGGCACGCAGGCGCGGCCACCACAGCCGCGAAAGAAGCCTCTTCGGCTGAGGCGCTGAGGAGCCAAGCCATCCAGGTCAACACTCGGGTGACCCCGCGTGTAGCTCATCCCAGTAACGAAGGAAGCGGCTCCTGTTTCGGTGTGATCGGTCTGGATCGGGCTCGGCGAGCCCCATGCGGATGAGCTTGGCGTTGATGAGCGTCTGGTTCAAGAGCCGAATGTAGGCATGGGAGCGGGAGGTGGGCTCGACGATGACGCGCTGGTCTCGCACCAAGTCTGTGAGCGCCCTCCAGCACGCTGCGTCACCCGTCTTGAGCCCCTCGAGGATCCAACTCTCGCCGTTCACCCGCACCCGGTTTGGACCCTCCACCACCTCGACCCGACCCACAAACTGCCACCGATCCACCGATGCCGACTCTCGCACGGCGCGGGCCGTGGTGTAAGGCACCGGTGGGTTCTTCGCGCGCGCCGTCTCACCCTCACCGGTGAA
>CAZKOI010000391.1:0-3418 GCA_964554315.1 uncultured Enterobacterales bacterium
CAGACGAGGGCACATTCACACGCGTTCGTACGACTCCTGAGCAGTCGGAGATTCGCAATCCTGCGTTTGATGTCACTCCCGGCCACTTGGTGAAGGGCATCATCACCGAGAAGGGCGTCGTTCCGGCCACGCCTGAAGGCATCGCCTCGGTGGCCCGCGAGGCTTGAACGAAGTCTAATCCTTCGCCTGAGCACGACCGGATCGAACGACAGCTGGGGCGCCAACCGGTGCGTCACCCCAGGCCTTGAGCAGCGGCCCATCCGCAACGAGAAAGGCATCATTCGGAACGCTCACGCCGTATCCTATCTTCACACCGTGCCCGATCTTAGCGCGGTGACCCACCGCCACGCCCAGGAAGTGGGTCTGGGAGTCCACCATGACGGAGTCCTGTGAGCTCGACTCAACTTTGATCGTCGACCCAAAGCTCAAGTCCATGAGCGTGGCCCCCCAAGCAACAAAAGCATCTTCACCAAAGACAGAGGCTTGGTGGCCATCTCCGGCCGACACCATGGCACCTCGCGCGAGACAACAGAGGTTCACATGAGCCTGGCGGCCCACCTTGGCACCGGAGCTGAGGCAAGACGCATTGACGACGCCGTGGGTATCAACCACGGCACCCGGTCCGAGGATAGAGCCACGAACGACCGCATGTGGCCCGATTGAAACCCCGTCCGCCAGGCGACTGAACTCCACAACGGCCGTAGGGTGAATCGAGACGTCCTTACCAACCTCGTTCATGGCTCGAGCGATCTTGAAGCCATTGAGGGACTTCGACCTCAGCAGCACCTTGATGATCTGCCAGGCACGTCCCAAGAAGCCGGCTGTAGACCAATCCTCTCGCGCCTCCTCTAAGCGTGCAGCCAACACCAACTGGTTGATCCGCACGAGGTGTGACCAGTGATCCACCTGGTGCGCCATCGACGACGCCACCATGACTGGCGGCGGCTTGGCGTGAGCCATCGAGACGTGAACCTCCGAGAGCTCAACCTCGTGAAAGTCGACGTGGAGGTCATGATGCTGGAGGTCTCTGAACGAGGGCTCCCCCTCGACGACCGCCAGCTCATACACCCCCGGCTCGTCCCACTCTTGCAGCGGCGATGTCCAGCGTATCCATGCCTCATCGCCCAGATGCACACGACCAATCCCTGCCTTCACAAGGCGTCGAATCAGTCTCGGGGTAAACCAGGTCCGGTCGGTAAACAGCACATAGGGCTCTCCCGTCGGCGGCGTGTCGACCAGCTCGCAGCCCGCAGCCGCTAGCGCCTCCTCTTGCGCTCGAGCGAGCGTGGTTCCGCCGACGGCCAGAGACCCAACTGAACCGCCAAACGGCGCAATAAGGGCAGAGGTCTCGATCCGAAAAGCCTTCATTTGTTGTCGTTATCCTGCACTAAGGCGACCTGCCCGAGTAGGATGGTCAGATGACTGACTACGGCCTCTTGTCGTTGCTGCCCATTGTGCTGGCGATTGGCTTGGCGCTCTGGACGCGCCAAATCATCCTGAGCCTCGGATTGGGCGTGCTCTCAGCTGCCCTGATTCTGCAAGATTGGAGCCCATGGGATGCGGTCATCTATGCGGTAGACCCGCTCCTACTCGATGCCATTGCTGACCGGGACCACGTCAAGGTGACGCTCTTTACCGTCTTCGTCGCAGCGACGCTTGAGGTCATCAATCGCGGCCAAGGAACACGCGCATTGGTAGACCGCGTCACCCGGTGGGCTACGACTCGACAGAGAGGCATGCTGGCGACGTGGGGCGCCGGAATGGTGGTCTTCTTCGATGACTATGCAAACTGCCTGATCGTGGGCGGGAGCATGCGGTCCGTCTGCGATCGACTCAAGATATCCAGAGAGAAGCTGGCCTATCTGGTTGACTCGACCGCTGCCCCAATGGCCACCTTGGCCCTGGTGAGCACTTGGATTGGCTTCGAGGTCAGCCTGATGGGCGACGCACTCTCTGCCGCAGGCCAGCCGCAGAACGCCTACGCCTTCTTCTTGGAGGGGCTGCCCTACCGGTTTTATCCATTCCTTGCCCTCGCATTTGGGTTCTTCATTGCGTGGTCCGGGCGCGACTTCGGACCCATGCTTAAGGCTGAACAAGGCGTGGCGGTCGCTCCCCAGGAGCGCCCATCTGAGCCCGTCGATGCCGCCCGCGCCTGGCTCGGGGCCGTGCCTGTGGTCACGCTGGTTGGCGTGACGGCTGCATCATTGTGGCTTCAGGGGGTGGCCGCAAAAGGGTCGGAGCTTCCACTCTTTGAGATCGTTGGCGGTGCTGACGGCTACGATGCCATGCTCCATGGCTCCGTTGCCGCATTGATGACGGCCATCGTGCTCGCTTTCTCACTCAGAGCCCTTCGGATCTCCGAGATCCAGGATGCGAGCCTCGACGGCATTCGGGGGCTCATGGATGCCATGAGTGTCCTGTTTCTGGCGTGGGCCATGGGAACGGCAGTGGGAGAGCTTGGTGCAGCACAGTTCCTCGTCGCGTCTCTCGGCTCTTCGGTGCCTGCATGGACCTTACCGACCCTGATCTTCAGTCTGAGCGCCGCAGTCGCATTCGCGACAGGAACTTCTTTTGGAACCATGAGCATCATGATCCCGCTCGCGATTCCTCTCGCACTCCAAATCGACCCTGTTGGCGCTCTCGCCCTCTCGAGCAGTGCCGCTGTCCTCTCAGGTGCAACCTGGGGCGACCACTGCTCACCCATTTCCGATACCACGGTGCTCTCGAGCACCGGTACGGGCTGCGACCATGCTGCCCACGTCGCGACACAGCTCCCCTACGCGCTCGCCGCCGGACTGGTCAGCATCGTCTTCGGCACCGTTCCTGCAGGACTCGGCCTCAACCCTTGGGTATGCCTTCTCATGGGAATCGCAGCCTGCGGAGTGATTGTTCGGATTCTCGGTCGACACCCCCACCGCATACCGACCTCGGCTACGACGTCCGCTTAATCTCCCCACTTCGGAGCTTGCCTTCGTAATCATCGAGCATACCGCGAACCTTTCCGCTCAGTATGAGAACGCCAAGGATGTTCGGAAAGGCCATGCCCAAGATCATGAGATCGGAGAAGTCCATGACGTTGCCTGCGGTGACCACCGACCCCAAGAAGGCAAACACCAAAAAGAGCAATCGGTAGGCCATCGAGCTGTTGTCCCCGAATAGCCATGCCCAGCATCGCTCGCCGTAGTACGACCACGAGATCATTGTGGAGAAAGCGAACAGAAACACGGCTGCAGAGAGGATGTACTTGAAGACGGGAATGACCCCGCTCATAGCCATCGAGGTCAATGCACCGCCCTGTCCCGCCTCGCGAGCCGCCACGTAGGCCGCGTCAGGATTGTTCCAAGCTCCTGTGATCACAATGACCAAGGCGGTCATCGAGCAAACGACCACCGTGTCAATGAACGGCTCAAGGAGAGCA
>CAZKOI010000392.1:0-3372 GCA_964554315.1 uncultured Enterobacterales bacterium
CAGTGGCGGGGCACATCACACTTCGCAAAGGCGAGCGGTCTCAACTCGCAGAATTGGCCGCGACCTTGCTATAGGGAGGCATGGCGAAGACTCGACATAGGCCCCCCGTTACAGGACCACGCCCATGGGCACGCAAGGGCATGGACCAGCTCGAAGGGCGCAACGTTGTCTTTGAGGCGCTCGATAGGAGGGTGCGTCCGGTCACCCGCATCCTCATTGATGAGCGGACCAAGCCACATCCTAAGGTTGACCGCATCCTTGCTCTGGCTTCCGCAGCGAAAGTACGCGTGGAGCGGGTCCCTCGTGAGCGGCTCGATGCTCACACCCTCACCGGGGTGCACAACGGGATCATTGCCGAGGCGGAACCTCTTCCGGAATGGACTGTGACCAGTCGTGTCAATGATTGCCTCGAGCGAGGAGAAGACCCGTTCTTTGTGCTGGTGGATGAAGTCAACTACGAACACAACCTCGGGGCAATCCTTCGGTCTGCGATGGGGGCGGGTGTCCATGCAGTGGTGATTCCGACACGGAGAGGCAAAGGAATCACCCCCGTTGTCCAGCGCGTTGCGATGGGCGGTGCGGAGGCGGTTCCGGTCATTAGGGAAGGAATCCCAGCGAGCCTCAAGGTCCTGCGCCGAGCCGGCGTCCGCATACTTGGGGCCGACATGGGGGGACAGCCCATGTGGGACGTCCCCATGTCGGGCTCCATTGCGCTTGTGTTCGGCGGGGAGGATAAGGGCGTCACACACACGGTCCGAGATCGATGCGATGCCATCGTCAGCGTGCCACTGAGTCACGGCCTCGACTCCCTTAATGTGAGCGTCACGGCCGGCATCTTAATGTTTGAGAAGGTCCGTCAGTCTCGCTGAGTCCTCGGATGCAACACGGCGCGTGTGGGGTTACCGCGTGGGCTGGGAGTGTCTGTGAATATCTTTGCCGCTATCGCCATGATCGCCATCCTCGTGTTCATTCACGAGTTTGGGCACTTCATCGTGGCAAAGGCCTGCGGTGTGCATGTGAAGGTATTCTCGATTGGCTTCGGGCGCCGGCTCATCGGCACGACCATCGGCGGAACGGAGTATCGCATCTCCGTGCTCCCCTTTGGGGGTTACGTCCAGATGGCCGGCGCGGATCCCTTTGGTACGGGGGAAGAGGACGATGACTGGCTGGAGGATCCGGACCAAGCCTTCCTGAGACGCCCCGTGTGGCAGCGCCTCTTGGTGGTATCGGCAGGGCCGGCCTTCAACCTCGCGCTTCCCTTGGTACTCTTTACGGCCCTCCTGATGGCGGGTGAGCCCCAGCCCTCGAACCAGATTGGGACGGTTGACCGTTCGGGCCTTGCGGCCGATGCAGGCATCGTTAGCGGAGACCGGATTGTGGCGGTCGACGGGGTTGAGACCACCTCATGGAGCGCCATCGCCAAGGGGCTCAGGGAAGCCGAGGCGGGTCCGCACACGCTCGCTATTGAGCGGGACGGCTCGACCCGTACCTACACGCTTGATTTTAGAGACGATGGGCCCGGTATAGGCCTGTCTCACCTCAGGCCGGACGCCACCGTCGGCGTGGATGATCCCGCGTCGCCTGCGGGTCTAGCGGGGATTAAGACGGGGGACCAGGTGACAGCAGTAAACGGCGAGCTGGTCCGGGACTGGATCGACCTTCGTGCCGCTCTGGAGCCTCTGCAATCCACCGCTGAGATCACCCTCGGTAACGGCCAGGTAAGGCGGGTCACCAAGTCCTCGGACTGGCGTCCTGCCGATGAAGCATTGAGCCAGGATGCGGTCGCACACTGGGGCCTCACTCCAACCACAATCTTTGTCGGTGGCGTTGGTGAGCGGCTAGCGAAGGACTCGACCGATGTGCTCGCTGGGTGTCGTCCTGCGGTGAGCCAGCCTGAGTCGCCGGCGTCCAAGGCCGGGCTGATGGTTGGCGACCGCTTTCTCAGAATCGATGGGACGGTGGTCCGCTCGTGGGCAGACGTAATTGACGGTGTTCGGGCGACCATGGACGGGGACGGCGAGTCTGCCTCGGCCCGAGCGATGCAACTTGAGGTCGTTCGCGATGGGGTCGTCCTGGGCATTGACCTTACACCCACGGTCATTCGAGACACCAATGCACTCGGTCGGTACTACTACCGCCCCGTGCTCGGTGTGACTCGAATGGGGATGTTGGTCGACGGGCCCTCAACGCGGGTCTACTACAGCTTTGGGAATGCAGTCGATCGCGCCTGGGATGAGACCACTCGCCTGAGCGGGTATGTCTTGGAGCAGGTCGGGAAGCTCGTCACAGGAGCGGCCGCGGTACAAAAGAGCCTCGGCGGGCCTGTGGAGATGGTTCGGCAAGCCTCGAGCGCCGCTGAGCAAGGCATCTTTGTCTGGGCGAGATTGATGGGAATGTTGTCCATCTCGCTGGGCATCATCAACTTGCTGCCTGTCCCCGTTTTGGATGGCGGTCAGTTTCTGTTCTACGCGGTCGAGGGACTGCGAGGACGGCCGCTCTCGCTCGCCGTTCGGGAGAAGGCCCAGCAGCTGGGTGTTCTTTTTCTCGTGCTGCTGATGATGAGTGTGCTTTTCTTCGATATCCGACGGCTCTTTGAATGAGCATCGTCCTCGGCATTGACACCGCAGGACCCGTGGTCGGCGCGGCCTTGGTGGGGCCTGGACTCGAGCGTCAGTGGAGCGCCCGTGTTGTGAGGGGGGCGGACGCGGCCCTCATTCCAGCCGTCGCAGACCTCCTCGAATCGGTCGATACCGTCGATGCGGTCGCGGTGACCATCGGGCCGGGTGCATTCACCAGTCTTCGAGTGGGTGTGGCGACGGCTCTCGGCATTGCCGTCGCTCGAGGCGTTCGCGTGGTCTGTGTCTCCAGCCTAGAGGCGCGTGCCCACATCGCGAGCGAGGGTCGGGTGCTCGCCCTCCTCGATGCCCGAAAGGGGCGTGTCTACGCCCAGGCCTTTGACCGAGCTACCGGATGTCCCGTATCGAGACCGTGTGACGCGCCCATCGATGACGTTCTGCTCGAGGGACCATTCACGGCCGTGGGTGAAGGGGCTCGAATCGGGGCGCAACGAATCATTGATGCGGGAGGGCGGGTCCACAGCGAATCTGACCGGTCGCCAGCGGTCGAGGTGGCCCGAATCGGTCGACAGCGTATCGGGGAGGCCATCACTCCGAGCGAGGTTGCGCTCGCTTACCTGCGAGATGCAGACGCAAAGAAGCCTGCCGAGCGACGCTGAGATTCCGTCGGCAAATCGTGCCTTCAATGCTCTCTATGAAGGCATGGACCACCCACGGGTTTGAGCCCATCCGCGGGTGCTGCCGAGTTTTTTTTTCACCTCGCGCGGGCTGGATAAATTCTCAGCTAGCCCGCAGC
>CAZKOI010000393.1:0-3358 GCA_964554315.1 uncultured Enterobacterales bacterium
CCGTGAGGTCCTCGAGGGAGCCGCCAAAGGCGAGCGTGTTGTCGAACGCGTTGATGTACTTCAGGGTCGCTCCGCTGGCCGAGGCCTCGTCGGTCGAGACACCGTCGCCCACGTTCATGGCCACGATGGCATTGAGGACCCGGGATGCAGGCGAGTTGGTGATCGCAATCCCGCCGCCGGTATTCCCGAAGACATCGATATTGCTGGTGGAATTCTTCCTGTTGTCATCGCCGTCGAGATGGAGCCCACCTCCAGCCGTCGCTGAGTTCTCAATAAACCGACTGGCTCGAATGAGGTGATTTGCACTCGGCGCGGCAAAGAGTGCCCCGCCGCCAGTGTTCGATGCGGTGTTACCACCAAAGCTGGATCGGCGCGTTTGGCCACCGTTGCTGCCGGTGATGAACGCCCCGCCTCCGCTGCCTCCTGCATCGTTGTGCCATGCGCGAACGAAGGTGTTGGTCGGGCGGCCGCCAGAAATCCACAGCCCTCCGCCATCCCCGGCGGCGTGATTGAGAACCACCAACAGGTACTTGAGGTAGTACTCCCCGGAGTTGCTCATCCATAGGCCGCCGCCATCACCGCCGGCCTCGTTGAGCCAGAATTCGGTACTGAGGGTCCGGGGGTTTACGCCTGACCCGGTGGTTGCCGAGTCGACGGCCAGCCCGCCTCCGTTGCTGCCTGCCGTGTTTCCCCAGAACTGGCTGCTCACGAACTCCGGTGCGAGGCCTGAAACGTAGGCGCCTCCTCCGTGCATGCCTGCCGAGTTCTCAATGAACTGTGTGGCGGTCCAGATGACCTTGCCGGTGGTGTAAGCGCCACCCCCTGAACCTTCCGCAACGTTTCCTTCGATATAGCTGTCCGTCACCTCAGCCTGGCTGGTCTCATCGATATACAGCCCGCCGCCATCGACACCGTCGTTGTTCGTGATGATCACATTGTTGAGGTTGACGTTTGCGCTGTCAGAGATGGCGATGCCGCCGCCGAGCGCAGTGCCTACGTTGTTGTCGACCTCGACGGCGGTCAACGAACCCGTCACACCCCTCAGTTCGAGGCCCTGAGCGCCGCCCTGAATGGTGAGATTGGAAAGGCTGAGGCCACCACCCGATGCGCTGAAAACGGTCGCACTTCTCGAGCCATTAATCACGGTAGCGTCGACGCCGGAGCCTGAGAACGCCAGCGTCTTTGCGCTGATTGAGATGGACTCCTCGTACGTTCCGGGCGCGATCTCAATCGTGTCACCGCTGGCTGCCGCATCGACGGCGGCTTGGATGCTGGTAAAGTCGCCTCCACCCGATGCGTCCACACTGTGTGTTGCGGCCCATGCACTCTGCAGGATCAGTAGGGTGGTAACGGTCATGGAAGCTCCTAGTACAGCTATGGCTGCAAGGTAATCTGAGGCTCGCCGTCCTCATCGACACACAGAACTCTGCCCATCGTAGTCTGTCTGCAGGTCAATGTTGTGTCTTTGGTGATGGTGATCTCGCCCTCAATCGTCGGGCGGCCAACAACCTTGACGGAGAGTTTGTAATCATCAGCCGGGATCTGAGCGTTCGCGTCTGGGCGCGCGGTGAGGACTGCGTCTCCCGTCTGGGTGAGGAGGCGCATCTTTTGGATGGTCGGGTCCCCCGCACTGAGCATGACCTGGAACCGCTCGGTGTCCGCTTCGATGAGGGGCGCGGCAGCCTCTGGAACGGTGGCGCTCGGAGTAGGGGTCGAGGGGCTAGACTTAGCCATGAAAATCATCGCCGCGCCCCCTCCGATCGCCAGCAGAGCGATGAGGGCCGAGGCAACACCAAACCCGATTATGAGGTACTGCTTGGGACTTGGGCCGCTCGCAGGCTGGACCGGTGGGAGTGCACGACCGGTGACGTCTGACTCCGTTGGACCCGTTGCTGTGGGGCGAGTCACCGTGTTGGGGTTCCAGCTGGAGGACTGGGTGTCGACCGGGCTCAGGTCAGACATCGCAAAACCTGGCCGAAGCGTGTCGACTTCTCGACTAACTTGTGTGGGCTCATCCTCAGGGCCGAGCTCAAACGGTATTTCCGCGGTGGGCAAGTCCTGTGGAATGGCAACCTCTTGGGTTGGAAGGTCGTTTGAGAAGGCCTTCGAACGCATTCCCGTACTGCGGTGCAGGACGGAAGTTCGACCGTCCGCTTCGAGCGCGAATGAGGTGAGCTCGGCGGTGGTCTCAGGGTCGTCGTGCGGGATGAAGTTTAACTTTGTCGCAATCGGGGACACAAAGTCCTCGGCAAAGGCAACGAGGCCGTCGCCAGTCGCTTGTTGCTTGAATGCCCGCAGCAGCTTGACTGTCTGTCTGGCATCAAGCCTGCTTGCTGGGTCAACGGCGCACAAACGCATGAGTGTCTCTCGCAGCGATCTGTCCCAGCCTTCGTTGGGCAGCCCGAACGTCGGGACGCCGTCGATGAGTTTGGTCAGCGCTCGCTCGTGCTCATGAGGCTCAAAGGGTAATGGCTGGGGCATACGGCCGGTGAGCAGCTCGATGATGACGAGCCCAAGGCTGTAGATATCGGCTGCGTGCTCACCACGAGCACCGTCGCGACGCTCCGGGGACATATACTTCAGGCTGCCGAACCGAAAGGCCTCAGTCTTGGCATGTCGGCTGACATCTTCAAAACGAGCGGTTCCAAAGTCGAGCACTCGAAGTTCACCGTCCGTACTGATCATGACGTTCGACGGCTTGATGTCCCGATGGACAACGCGCAGAGGCTCCGATCGTCCTATCGGAACCTTGAACCATGCGGCTGCCAGTGCGCTGGCAATGCACTCTGCGATCTCGTACACCGTGCGATGGGGAATCGCCTGATTGTGCTCCTTGACCGCGTCGAGAAGCTGTCCGAGGTCGATCCCGTTCACGAACTCCATGATGATTGAAGGCAAGCCGTCGATTTCGGTGATGGCTTCGACCTTCAGAATGTTGGGGTGCTGCAGGCTGGCCAAGAGTTGCGCTTCATCTCGCGTTCGGTCGAGGATGTCGGACGTCTCCGTCCAGCGGTCTTTGAGCATCTTCACAGCGACGATTCGGCTCAGGCCGCCTGAATCGGTACAACGCGCCAGGTGGACATGCGCGAAGGTGCCGGAACTCTGCTCCTTAAGCAGGGTGATCTCTCGGCGGCCATTTGCAGATGTCGACATGGTGATTTGGACTCTGAGCGGAAAGCTCTTGGCGGTAGACACAGGCGCATAAGCCCGCCGATTGATCCAGCGGTGCATCTGCGTGTCGAAGTCTAGCATGGCGAACCAAGTCCGAGGAATACAGGTGTGCGGCGCGGCAACGCGTGCGAGGAGGGTTCCCCCTCCGTAGTCTTTCGGCTATGGTGGTCGGGATGAAACCTGCCGC
>CAZKOI010000394.1:0-3355 GCA_964554315.1 uncultured Enterobacterales bacterium
GACCTACGTCTGGTTCGACGCGCTGCTCAACTACATCTCTGCGATCGGGTATCACCCTGACGGAAGCGCCCCAGACTTTGAGCGCTGGTGGCCGGCCTCTTATCACCTGGTCGGTAAGGACATCCTGACCACGCACTCGGTGTATTGGTCGACCATGCTCTTCGCCATGGGACTGCAGCCCGCACAGTGCCTCTATGCCCACGGGTGGTGGACGATCGAGGGACAAAAGATGAGCAAGTCCATCGGCAACGTGGTGGATCCGCATCTCCTCATCGACTGCTACGGGGCCGACGCCGTGCGGTACTTCCTGATGCGAGAGATCTTGTTCGGCGCGGACGGTGACTTCTCCCACATGGGCTTCATGACTCGGTACAACGCGGACCTCGCCAATGACCTCGGCAACCTGGCCCACCGCTCGCTCTCGATGACCACCAAGTGGTTGGATGCCAAGGTTCCTGCCCTGGATGAGAACACGCCTGCTGATGATGCCCTACAGGCGCTGGCTGACGAGGCTGTCTCGGCCTTCTCCGAGCACATTGAGGCGATGCAGATTTCCTCGGCCCTCGAGGCGCTCTGGAGACTGGTCCAGGCCGGAAACAAGTACATCGATGACATGGAGCCATGGGCGCTCAATCGCGAGGGCCAGACCCGTCGCCTCGCCGGTGTGATGCGACGGTGCCTCGAGATCTGTCGGGTCGCTGCGGTCCTGCTCAGTCCAGTGGCGCCCACCAAGTCTACGGAGCTCGCATGCAAGCTCGGAATGCTGGACCTTGATGTGGCCGGCGTGGGCGCGCTGTCGCGGCTCAAGGAGGGCAGCAGCGTGGACGCCGGCGAGCCCCTATTCCCTCGTATGGTGGAGCTTCCGGAGCGCATTCAAGCGGCGCTCGAGGGCGCCCTACCCGCTAAAGCCAAGGCTGCCGCAGACCAAGCAGAAGCCAAGAAGAAAAAACAGGAGGCGCCCGTGGAAGCGCAAGCAGAAGAGAACCCAACGATTCAGTTCGAAGACTTCATGAAGGTCCAGCTCAAGGTCGGTGAGATCATTGAGGCAGACAAGCACCCCAACGCGGACCGATTGCTCGCGCTCAAGGTGGAGGTCGGCGAGGAGCGTCCGCGCTCCATCGTGGCGGGTATCGCGGCCAAGTACACCCCAGAGGCACTGATCGGAAAGAAGATCGTCATTGTGGCCAACCTCAAGCCTCGAAAGCTCCGGGGCGTGCTGAGCGAAGGCATGCTGCTGGCGGCCTCAGGCGACGAGCTGGAGGGTCTAGTGACGGTGGACCCCGGGGTCAACTTTGGCTGCACGGTTGGCTGAGTGACCGAGCCTTCGGCGCGTGTGGGGCACGCAATTTTGACGTTTGCCCTGGGAATACTATAGAGGCTGCCGCCTTATTAAGAGCTCGAGGAGACGAGATGTCATCCAAGACCAGCAAAGACCTGTTCGACAAGTGCCGCGCTTACAAGCGCCACAAGGTGGCGCAAGAGTATGGTGTGTACCCCTTCTTTCGGCCGCTCGATGACTCGGAGGGATCGCGCGTCGTCATTGAGGGGAAGCCCCGAATCATGCTGGGCTCCAACAACTACCTTGGCCTGACGCACCACCCCGAGGTGATCGCTGCGGCCAAGGAGGCGCTCGACCGCTTCGGAACAGGCTGCACGGGAAGCAGAATGCTCAACGGCACCCTGAATCTCCACAACCAACTGGAGGACGAGCTGGCGACCTTCCTGGGCAAAGAGTCTGTGCTGCTTTGGTCGACTGGCTTCATGTCCAACTCAGGCTCGGTTGGGGCCATCTGCAACCGAAAGGACATCGTGTTCGCGGACCGCGAGGATCATGCCAGCCTCATCGACGGCTTCATCCTGAGCCAGGCGAAGCTGGTGCGCTTCAAGCACAACGACATGGCGGACTTGGAGCGAAAGCTGGAGCTGCACAAGGACTTCACCGGGGGCAAGCTCCTCGCGGTGGATGGCGTCTACTCCATGACAGGTGAGCTTGCGCCGGTCGACCAGATCGTGGCCTTGGGGCGGAAGTATGGATGCCGAATCTTGGTGGATGAGGCGCACGCGATCGGCACCATCGGCCCCGAAGGCCGAGGATCGGCCGCGCACTTCGGGATGACCGACCACGTCGACCTGATCACGGGCACGTTCTCGAAGACCTTTGCCTCAATGGGGGGCTTCATCGGCTGCCCGCAGGAGGTCAAGGACTACCTCATGCACAACAGCCGGCAATTCATGTACACGGCGAGCTTCACCCCCTCCGTCGCGGCGACGGTGCTCACCGCTCTTCGGATCATGCGAAGGGAGCCAGAGCTTGTGGACCAGTGTCGGGCGAACGCTGCGTGGATGCGGGGAGAGCTAGAGCGAATGGGGTTCAACTGCCTCGAGTCCAACACCGCCGTTGTGCCGATTGTCATCGGACCGGTCGAGCAAATGCTCTGGTTCAACAAGCGCATCTATGAGGAGGGTGTCTTTGCCAACCCTGTGCTTCCGCCTGCGGTGCCGACCAACGCTTGCCTCGTGCGCACGTCCTACATGGCCACTCACAAGCGGGAAGACCTCCAAGAGGCGCTCGACATCTTTGAGATGGTGGGGAATGAGCTCGGCGTTATCGGTCCCAACAAGGAGGCCATGGCGGCTCACTGGGCGCAGGTCGCCGAGACCATGAGCATCTAGGCGCTGCGCTCGCCGGGTCTCTTGCGCCTGATGGGCGCGCCTCAGCTGCTTAGCGCGCTCGCAATCTGTGCCGGAGCGGCTGTCTGCTGCTCGCCCGTGGCCAGGTTCTTCAGGGTCACCTTTCCCTCGGCGGCTTCTTCAGGTCCACAGAGCAAGACATAGGGCACACCCCGGCTTGAGGCATCCTTGAACTGCTTGGCCAGCTTACCGACTCGGGTGGACACTTGGACACGTATGCCGGCCGAGCGGAGCGCGGCGGCAGCCTCCAGCGTTGCCGGCCGCGTGTCCTCGGAGAAGACGGTTGCCCATACCTGGGTGGTGGTCGGTGTGTCGGGCATGAGGCCCATCTCCTCCATCAGCATGAAGATGCGCTCGATACCCAGCGAAACGCCGACAGCGGGAATGTCTCCCTTGCCAGAGAACATCCCGATGAGGCCATCGTACCGGCCGCCTCCGGAGATGGATCCGCTGTAGTCGCCATTCAGGATGGTCTCGAAGACCGGACCCGTGTAGTAGTCGAGTCCTCGAGCGAGGGTGCGGTCCACCGAGACACGGTCGGGGTCGACACCCAGGCGGTAGGCAAGGTCGACGATCGTCTTGAGCTCAGCCTCCGCGCTGGCCGCCCCCGGGATCGGTGCACCATCGATGAAGGCGATGAAAAAGTTGTCGGCAGTCAGGAGAA
>CAZKOI010000395.1:0-3343 GCA_964554315.1 uncultured Enterobacterales bacterium
ATAGTTCTTGCCGTAGTAACAGACGGCCAAGAGGTGCTGCGCGACGATGTTGTAGCCGTAGTGCTGTGTGTGATTCCACAGAACGCCACCGCACTGAGCGGACATCGAGTCGTAGTCCTTCTGCTTGAGGTCTCCACAGGTGATGTTCTTGCCGTAGAAGTCCGGCGCCCGCGTGAGCTTGGTCTGTTTGAGGTACCGCCGATAGGCAGGGAGAATGTTGGTGCGGTTGACCTTCCGCTCCTCAAACCGGCTGTTGTCGTACCCCGCATTGTGGCTCAGGATGGTCAACTGCACCGCTGCACCTGACGACCGAATGTCCGGATCGTCCCAGGCCTCAGCCAGACTGAACAGCGCTCCACGCGTCGATATCCCCAGGTCTTGCCGCTCATCCACACGGCAGCTGTCAATCCGACAGCGTCCTTGGGAAATGTAGGGAGCATTCTTCATCACGTTGATAACGGGTACCAGCCGTGTGGGTGACCATGTGCTGTTGGTGCCCTTGAAGCGACAGTCCCGAACCTCGATGTTCGCCCGGTGTGCCGCCTCGGGAATGAACTGCCACCACCCCTCTGCACACGCGATGGAGGTCACCTTGGCCCTGTAGCGACTCTCCTGGTAGGGGATCCCGGCAAAAACCTCGGGTAGCCGCTGCTGGCGTAGCTCTCGAACCACGTACCCATAGTCGGACCGGATCGCCTCAAGCCGCTTCCAGAATGCCCGCATTTGGCCGTAGGTCTTGAAGGATCGCGTGGTGTACTCCAAGAATCGGCTGTCCCAGCGCTCGGGGTCGGACCCGAGCTTGGGCATCCGGGCCGCGTCAGCATTGGGGCGCATGACGAACTCAGCAAAGGGCGCGTTGAGCCCCTTCACGAGATGCGGCTCGAGCGGCGTCGAGACATCTACGCTTGCGACGTATTCCTGTCCTTCTAGGGTGACACCGAGCGGATCGGGATCGCCGCCAATCCAGTCCGAGTACTGATGAAGGACGACCGCCCCAAGGGTGAAGATAAAGATACAGACCATGGTCGGGATGAACCACGGAGGCACCCCTCTCTGAGCGTCAATGTGAGAGACCTCACTTGGCATCAGCTCTGGCGTGGCCTGAGCAGCATCGGAGATGATCTGCCGCTCCTGCCAAAGGCCGAGCCGCTGCGCGCGCTCGAAGACGAAGGTCGCACCTCGCCCAACTGGACCGAGATGAATCGCATTACCCTCGGCGAGGTTCACCGGCTTTCGGATGGGGTGAAGCTCACCCCACTCCGTGAATTCATGGGGGCCTACGCGAACCTGGTTCTCCCCCACTGGACTGATTGATATGCGCCCTCCGTCGTAGCAGGTGATCACGGCATGGCGATCGTCCAAGGCACGATATCCGCCGAGCCGCATCTCGCCTGGACCTGGATTCGCACCCAGACGAACCACGGGCCCGCGACAGGTCACCTCACCTTGAAAGGAGAGCGGTCCGTCCGTGAACCGCAGAATGACATCCCAGCGTTCTTGACTCATGCGGTTCCGACAGAGAACTCGAGCGTGAGCGTGTCATTGCCATCGATGTCCGCAAGGATTGCGTGGCTAGAAAGTGGACGTCCTTGATGCAAGAGTCGCCAGTCACCGCGACCAACTGCCAGCCACTCAACGAGATGCTTGATGAGGCTCTGCACCGGTACAGTGGTGTTCATGGGGGTACTGAAGCGCAGCTCCTTACCTGCGGCACGAACCACCAGGTCTACGGTTCGGGTACGCGACACGACCAGCACCGCTTGAGCCCCTGGCTGGGCCAGCACGGACACGTCATCACTCGGATCAATGGCCTCGGCTCCGACCCGAGCCCGGTACCAGCCACGGATGGTTCCAGTCTGGTCCG
The DNA here is from genome assembly GCA_964554315.1 of uncultured Enterobacterales bacterium. Lineage (GTDB taxonomy): Bacteria > Myxococcota_A > UBA796 > UBA796 > UBA796 > UBA796. Next base: position 1,865 of record CAZKOI010000395.1, read on the forward strand.
TCGGCAGAACAAGGCCGCTTCCGATGGCGCGAGAGAGGGCTTCTCCGACCGTGATGCCGCCAGGAACACTGATTCGACACGGGCCGTCGGGTCCCTCAAGGTGGACCTCAACCGGGCCTGCATCGCCCACCGGTCGCACAGACCGGGTCACCGGTGGTCGGGACGGAGTGGCATCCAAGAACTCCTCGGCGAGCTTCGCCTTGAGTTGCTCAGGCGTCATCATGACCGTCGCGCAGTCATCGTCATCGTCGCCCGTCAAGGTGACCTCAATGGCATCATCGGATGGCCTTGGTTCCTCTGCTTTCGATGCGGGAGGCGAGGGTGTGGGCGGGCTGCCATGCCTCTCTCGGATCTGAAGGAGGAGGTCATCAGCCGTGGGGGGCGAGCCATGGTCCGATGGTCCAGGCGCCGGCCGCCGACTCGCAGACACCTCCGGAATGGCGGGCGGTGGCTGTACGGCCCTGGCGCCACGCCTTGGCAGCTGCCTCCGACCCATGGGCGGCACCTCAGGAGGTGTCGGGTCGTGTTGCACCGCATCAATCGAAGGAGCGGGTGCGGGCGGTAGGGGCGGAGGCGCCTGCTCCACCGGTGGAAGGAGACCCTCCTCTGCCGTACCGGGGGTGCTCATGCTCCGACGAACCGGTCGACGAACCCTCGACCAGCGCGCGTCCATGGGACTCTGTTCTGGGCGGGATTGAGGCCGATCTTCCACCGCCTCGGAGGCGTCCTGGCTCGGGTCTTCGCTGAGGTATTTGGACAGAGAGTCCTCAAGATCATCCTGACTCGACACGGGCCCCGGCTCGGCCACCACCGGGTTTCGAGACGCCACCACATCCGTTGAACTGCGGCCCATGGCCCCCAGCTGCTCCCGGAGTTCTGCACCATCGACCATCTGGGTACTACTGGCCGCGACCTGCTCGCCAACTCTCCTCTGGTCATGCCTCAGCTCGGCCATCAGATCCATGAGTGACGGCCCGGGCACCGCCCGATCGGCGAGGATGCTGTGCACGTCCCTCAGAAAGTCTTCACCTTCAACGTAACGAGCCTCAGGCTCGGGCCTCAAAACCTTCGTCAGGACGTGGCGCACGGGGTCCGGAAGAACCTCTCGAAAACGAAAGAGTCTGCGAGAGCCCTCACCCCGAGCGGCCTGCTGCCGAATGTCGTTGACCAGCCCATCGTAGACCGGCTTTCCTGTCATTAGCTCAAAGGCGATCAGGCAGAGGCCAAAGATGTCACTGCTGCAGTCCTCCGGTCTCGCCTCGATGCGCTCGGGCGGACAGTACCGAAACGAGTCCTCTCTCGGGAGCTTGTTTGGTGTGGCGTGAAACTGCAAGATCTCAACTTGGGGTAGACCATGGCCAATGACCATGACTTGTCCGTCGGCTTTCACCATCACTCGCCTCGGCGTGCGACCACCGTGCGGGCAGACGCCCTGAGCTTGCCCGACCTCGGCGCCTTCGACCAAGATCTGACCCGCGG
>CAZKOI010000396.1:0-3331 GCA_964554315.1 uncultured Enterobacterales bacterium
GCAGTGGTCTCGTCGCATGCAGCGATCACCTCGTCGGTCGGGTACCCCGCGGAGGGGTAGGGCAGGGATCGTACCTCCGCCCCTGTCCCGGTCGCATAGCGACGGATCATCTCAAACGACGGCTCGGGCATCACGAAGTTTCGTCCAGGGCCGAGGAAGGCGCGGCAGATTCGCATCAGGCCTTCGTCGCCCCCAGCGGTCACGAGGACTGAGGCCGGTGAGAGGCCAAAGCGACGAGCCAGCGCGGCCTCGAGGGGTCTCGGGCTGGGATACCGCTGCAGCGACTCCGGTGTGAGCGTACTCAGCGACTCGAGTACGCGGGGCGACGGCGGCGCACCCTCGTTACCGTCGAGTCGGAGGGTGATGGGGGCCGGGTGTCGAGGAACAGCGTATGGCGCTTCCGCCATCCACGGTACGGGGGTTGGGTTTGGGGCAGTCATGGTCATTCCTCAGGACACAATCTGATCGATGCGGCTGACGACGATGTCGGTGGCTCCCAGACGCTTCAGCTCGGGCACCAGCTCAGACAGCTGAGCCCGCTGGACGGCCACCTTCACGCCGAAGGCATCCTCGCTGTACAGGGGGGCGACGGTGGGCTCTCGCATGCAGGGGACGAAGCGGACCACACGCTCGAGTGCCTCGCGGTCAACGTTCAGCTCCACCATCACTCGACTCCTGGCGGCGAGCACCGAGGTCAGTAGAAGCACAAAGTCCTCGATGAGCCCGCGACGATCAGGGTCGTCGAGTGTCCTCGGATTGGCGTACAGTCGCGTTGACGACGTCATCAGCGTGTCGACGATCTCGAGTCGGTTCGCCGTGAGCGTAGATCCCGTGGCGGTGTTGTCGACGATGCAGTCCGCGTCCTCAGGGGGGAGGACCTCTGTGGCGCCCCACGAGCGAAGGAAGGTGGCGTTGATGCCCGAACGAGCAATCCAGTCTTGCGTGATTCTGGCGTACTCGGAGGCCACCACCAGAGGTCGGTCAGGGAGCCGACCGTCCACGAGCAGGGCCTCCGGGGCTGCGGCCACGATGCGAACCTCGTCGAGGCCTGTGTCGAGCAGTTCGACCAGATCCGCGTCCAGCTCCGCCACCCAGTCTGCTCCAGCGAAGCCGAGGTCTCTCCGACCGGCCTGTAGCATCTCGACGATGCCCTGAGGCTTGAGGAGCTTCGCCTCGAAGCCCTCGAGTGCGATGGACGCACGGTAATTTCGTGCGGTGGTCCGGACGGGGCACCCGGCATCGGCCATCAGCTTCTGCACACCGTCGCACATGCGACCTTTGGGCAGCCCGAGTTGTATAGGTATGTTCATCTCTTCTCCTGGATTGGAGGCCGAGACGACAGGGACCGATAGTGCCAGAAACGACGAGCGCCGGTCCCCATCGGGCCGGCGCTCTCTCGTTTAGGTTGTCTGCAAACAGATCAGCGCCAGCCCACTCCGTGGTGATGGTGATGATGCGTTTGGCAGAAGGTGTTCATGGCGCAGGTATACCTTCATGTTTTGACCACTGACAAGTAGATGGTGTCATTTGGTCGACTGTTTTAGCGCCGTGCATCGAATAAAAATTTTGGAATGCGATCGGGGACCGATCGCTCGTGGGTCGACCGCTTGGCGCAGGCCTTGGTCCCGAAAAAAGTCCATGATAGACGTCTAAATCATTCACATAAACGAGGTTTGAACGACATTTAAACGACTTTTAGTCTATTCCTTTCTCTTTTCTTTTGACGATCGGAGCAGGTTGGCCTATTCATAGAGGAATGTTTGTTTATTCACCAACCAAACAAAACAGCGGGCCGAGTGCACCCGCGAGCCGAGACGACCTTCGGAACCACAACTCCGCCTTGGTGCTGCGCATGCTGTGGTCAGAACGGAACGGAGCTTCTCGCTCGGATCTCGCGCGAAGCACGGGTCTATCAAAGGCGACTGTATCCGCGATCGTGAGCGACCTTGAGGGGTCGGGCCTGGTGAAGGAGAGCCGGGAGACGGCGCCCAGCGGCGGCCGGCCAGGGATTGTGCTCCAGTTCCGTTACGATGCGTACGCGATCATCGGGGTGGAGCTCGGTGCGTCCCACGTGTCCTTGGTGCGAATGAACCTCGCGGGCGAGGTCGAGGAATCGCTGAGCGAGCGCCACGGCGTCCGCGACGATCCGGCTGGAGCCATCGCGCTCACGAATCGCATGGTGGACGACACCATCGCCTCTTGTCTACAGCCCGTCATCGGGATGGGGATAGGTGTCCCTGCCCCGCTCCATGCGGAGACGCCTGGTCGGCTGTCGTCGCGGGTTCATCCTGCTTGGTCCGATGTGGACCTCAACACCGCCTTCGGGGACAGTCGACCGTTTCTCGTGCAGGTGGAGAACGACGCAAACCTCGGCGCACTCGCTGAGCATTGGTGGGGTTTGGGGCGAGGCTACACCGACTTCACCTACGTGAAAGTCTCTACGGGCATCGGTGCCGGTCTGATCGTCGGCGGGGACATCTACCGCGGCCCCGGTGGGATCGCGGGTGAACTCGGCCACATGATCATCGAGGCCAGCTCGAGCCCATCGCAGATCAACGACCTGGTTGGTAACGAGCATCTCCTGCGACAGGCGCTCGCTGGAGAGGGTGAGCACGCCCCCCACAAAGACTGGACCGAGGAGACGCTGACGATGAGTGTGTTGACGGCTGCGGCGAAGTCCGGCCAACCTGCGGCCATGCGTGTAGTTCAACGCGCCGGCCGACGTCTCGGTATTGCGCTCGCCAACCTCTTCAACATCACGAATCCGAGCCGCGTTGTACTCGGCGGGCCCATCACCGAGGCGGGCAATGTGCTCATGGACCCTGTTCGCGCTGCGGTGAGCGAGCATGTCCTTCACCTAAGTCAGCAGCCTCCCGAGGTACTTGTCACGAGCCTCCGAGATGAGGCCGTCGCACTGGGTGGCGCAACGGCGGTGTTGCAGCGCGCGCTCACGAACCCCCAACTTCTCAATCCCAGTGCCTCCACCGGCCTCCGGTCGGGGGGCGCACAGTTTGGGCAAGTCAATCTCTAAACGTTCCCTTCTAATTTTTGGAGAAAAACCATGAAGACCATGACCATGACAGTGCTGGCCACCGTCGCCGCCGTTGCGCTCGTAGGGTGCGACAAGGACGATAGTGGAGACCTCGACGACTACCCGGTGGCCACGGATGCGGACGCGGATGCCGATGCGGACGCGGACGCGGACGCGGATGCCGATGCAGACGCGGACGCGGATGCCGACGCGGATGCCGATGCCGATGCGGACGCGGATGCCGATGCCGATGCCGATGCGGACGCGGATGCCGATGCGGACGCGGACGCGGACGCGGAT
>CAZKOI010000397.1:0-3329 GCA_964554315.1 uncultured Enterobacterales bacterium
GGGTCCGGGCGTTGAACTCCTTGCAGAACATCGGAATGTTCACCCCAGCGGCACTCAGCGCGGGACGAATGGGGGCTGAGGGGTTGGCCTTGCCTGCAGGAATCTGCAGCTTGTCTTGCTTGACGACTTTCTTGGCCATTTTCTTGGCTCCTGTGCCCGGGCGTTAGCCGAGGCGCTCAACCTGGGTGAAATCCAATTCGACAGAAGTTGGGCGACCGAAGATGGACACCATGACGCGGAGCTTCGCGCGGGTGTTGTTGACCTCTTCGACCTTGCCGTTCATCGAGGCGAACGGACCGTCGATGACGCGAACCTCTTCGCCACGCTCGAAGTCCGCGACAACCACCGGCTTGTCTGACTCCTCGTCGACTTGGTTGGTGATCCGACGCACCTCATCCTCAGGCATGGGAGGAGGGTTGCGGGAACCTCCGATAAACCCCTTTACCTTCGGCGTGGTGCGAACGATGTGAAATGACTCGTTGTCCATGTCCATCTGAACGAACATGTAGCCGGGGTAGCTCTTGCGCGTCGTGGTCTTCTTCTTACCGTCACGCACCTCGACAACCTGCTCCGTAGGCACCAAGACCTCACCGAACTTGTGCTCGATTCCGGCGCGCGTGATCGCGTCCTCAAGGGCGAGCTTTGCCTTGTTCTCGTATCCAGAATGTGTGGTGACAACGTACCAGTTCATGCGACTGACCCTAGCGTTCCTTAGTTTTGTTCCTAGCCTTCACTGAAGAGGAAGGTGCTGGTGACCCGGGCCCAGACAAAGTCGTACATCGCAAGCGTGGCAGCGATGAAGAGAGTGGTGACCACCACGACGGTGGCCGACCGCACTGTCTCGTCCTTGCCGGGCCAAACCACCTTGCGCAGCTCTGTCACGGACTCGTCCGAGAAGGAGTGCACGAGCGGATGCCGGTTCATCACCATGAAAGTGACCACACCGACGACGATCCCGAGCGCGTCGGTGCCTGAGATGAACCCAATCTGCGGATCCACCACATCCAAGCGAGCGAGGAGCGGAACAAGGAGGCCGCGGACAGCAAAACCCAAGAAGGCCGCTACCGACAAGAACCCCATCAGAATGTACCGCTGATTACGCATCACCCTTCACCGAGCGTATATCGCCTTTAAAGCATGGACTTGATGGCCCAGGACAACCCCGAAGCCCCCCACGATCCTGCTTCGCCAGCCGAGGAACCCGCGCACGTACCACGGCCTCCCGAGTCGTGCAAGCTTCGTGCCACTTGTTTTTGGCGGCATGAGACAAAAAAAAAGGCCGGGCCCCCGCGAGGGCCCGGCCTCTTAAACAGGATCTACTCGACGATCTCGGAGACGACGCCCGCACCAACGGTCCGGCCACCCTCACGGATAGCGAAGCGAAGTTGCTTCTCGATGGCGATCGGCGTGATCAGCTCGACCTCCATCTCGATGTGGTCGCCAGGCATGACCATCTCGACACCACCGGGAAGCTTCACTGCGCCGGTCACGTCGGTTGTGCGGAAGTAGAACTGCGGACGGTAGCCCGAGAAGAATGGCTTGTGACGACCACCCTCGTCCTTCTTCAGGATGTACGCCTCGCACTTGAACTTCGTGTGCGGCTTGATCGAGCCGGGCTTCACGATGACTTGGCCGCGCTCCACATCCTCGCGCTTGATGCCGCGAAGAAGAAGACCCACGTTGTCACCCGCCATGCCGCTGTCCAGAAGCTTCCGGAACATCTCGACACCCGTGATCGTTGTCGTCGTGGTCTCCTTGATGCCGACGATCTCTACGGACTCGCCAACCTTGATCTGACCGCGCTCAACACGACCCGTCGCCACCGTTCCACGACCCGAGATCGTGAACACGTCCTCGACAGGAAGAAGGAACGGCTTGTCGATGTCACGCTCCGGAGTCGGAATGTCCGCATCCACTGCAGCCATGAGCGCCTGAACCGCCGATGCGCCGATGTCTGAGGTGTCGCCCTCAAGCGCCTTCAGCGCAGAACCACGGATGATGCTGATGTCATCGCCGGGGAACTCGTACTCGCTCAGAAGCTCACGAATCTCCATCTCTACCAGCTCGAGAAGCTCCTCATCATCAAGCTGGTCACACTTGTTCATGAACACAACGATGTGGGGAACGTTCACCTGACGAGCAAGAAGAACGTGCTCGCGAGTCTGGGGCATCGGGCCGTCCGCTGCCGACACAACCAGGATCGCGCCGTCCATCTGAGCCGCGCCCGTGATCATGTTCTTCACGTAGTCAGCGTGACCAGGGCAGTCCACGTGTGCGTAGTGACGGTTCTCCGTCTCGTACTCCACGTGAGCCGTGTTGATCGTGATGCCGCGAGCCTTCTCCTCGGGCGCCTTGTCGATGTCCGCGTAGTCCATGAACGTCGAACCGTTCGCCTCTGCGAGCACCTTCGTGATCGCGGCGGTCAGTGTCGTCTTGCCGTGGTCAACGTGACCAATGGTCCCGATGTTCACGTGCGGCTTGGTGCGGTCAAACTTTTCCTTGGCCATTTTGTACTCCCTCAACCTGTGGTTGAAACTTAGAAAATCAGACTCTTAGAGCCCCTCATCCAGCCCGAACCTTGGGCTGGTGAGTGTGCGTTAGTGTCCTGTGAAAGCGCTGGATACAGCACCTGTGTGCCGCAAAGCCCGCACGCATAACCGGACTCAGTGCCGAGCGGTACACCGGCTCGGCGAAAATCTACGCCCACACCCTCATTTGTTTCCGACATGACACGACCACGCCCGACGGTACCGGCTGTCGCGCGGCCGTGTCGGGTTGTGGTTATCGGGGCAGCCGACCACTCGGTGGTGGCCTGCTTGCGCTGGAGATCCAGGCTCATGTCTTTTACCTCTCTCAGCCTCGCGGTCACCACGGCCACACGCTGAGAGGAAAGGGTTCTCCCGAGGCGATGCACCGGGAGGTGGTGAGCTCTCACCCGAAACCAGGTGAGGCGATTAAATTGGGAAAACTACCAGCGGTAGTGTGAGAACGCCTTGTTCGCCTCAGCCATGCGGTGGACGTCGTCCCGCTTCTTGACTGCGGAACCCCGCTGATGGGCGGCTTCGATCAGCTCGTTCGCGAGCTTCTCTCGCATGGAGCGGCCTGACCGCTGCCGAGCGTATTGAATCAGCCAACGCATTGACAGGGCCATCTTGCGCTGCGAGCTAACCTCAACAGGCACTTGGTAGTTCGCACCACCAACACGACGGCTCTTCACCTCAACCATGGGCTGACAGTTCTCGAGCGCCTTGTGGAACACCTTCAAGGGTTCCTCGCGGGTCCGCTCGTGAATGATATCGAACGCGCCATAGACAATCTTCTCTGCGATG
>CAZKOI010000398.1:0-3311 GCA_964554315.1 uncultured Enterobacterales bacterium
TCATCGACTTTTCCAGATGGAGTGACTTGAGGCTTTGTTGATGGTGATTGATCGGCTGAGGGCCGACCAGTTGGGCGTCTACGGCAATCTACCCACCGACACGCCCAGCATGGATTCGCTCGCTGCGCGAGGAACTTTCTACACGCGAGCTTACACCCCAAGCTCAGCCGTGGAGCCAGCTCGAAGCAGCGTCTACACGGGCCGACTTCCACCGGAACATGGTCATCGCTTGGACAGCCAAAGAGCGGAGACGGCTGCTTTCGGTTCATGGGTGGGTGCACTAGGCGGGCAGCCATGTGTCACCAAAATTTCTGTTACAGAGTATGAAAAAAGTAGCTTTGAAGTAGATAAATGTGTCACAAGTGGCACCCAATTTGTGGTCGTTGAGCTGAGCGTTGAAGGTGCCAGCATCGGTGTGCTCGATGAAGTCATCGGTGATGTGAGCAGAGGCTGGGAGGCTCATAGAGGGTCCACGCTGGGTGCCTTGGTTGGTCTGGTCGGCGAGGCCAATGATTTGCGGCAGGAGGCCCGATTTTTGCTCACGGACGACCTCCTGAGGGTACCGTTGATCACGTGGGCACCTGGAGGACGTACCGAATGGCAGGACGACCGAGTGGTCAGCACTGCTCGCCTTGGTACCATTCTCTCGGTGCTCCAAGAACAGCCATCCGGTGAGGCGCCTATTGGTGTTGATGAACTCGCCTACCATGAGTCGACGCGGGGCTATGACGAGGTCCGAGCCCGGCCATTGAGAGGGTACACGGACCGGGAGGGCCGGTACGTAGAAGGGGAGTTTGGGCGCTGGTACCCGGCGCGGGGAGAAGTGGTGCGTGGGTTTGAAGACCCGGAGTCAGGCTATCCGGAGAAGGCACGTAAACTCAACGCTCTGGTTGATAGCATCGAGCAGGGGCAGGGCCTTCCGAGCGAGGCCTGGAGCGAGGGACCTGACCCGGCGAATTTAATGGAGTCATTGCTTTTGATCGAAAAGGTCCGTACCGCGATCGAGCGGAGGCGCACTGGGGCAGCGAAGCGCATGCTGTCGCGATTGAAGGCTGGAGTCGGCGAGGTACCAGTCGTTCTTGAGCTTGAGGATCGCCTTCAGCTGGAGTGAAGGATCGCCAAGAGATCGGAGGCGGTACCTCCGGGGCTCATGGCTTCCCCCGCTGCGCCGTGGTCCCAGGCCGCTGACGCTGCGGCCGGGGCCGGCGGTAGACCACCCGCGAGTCGGGCGGCAACCATACCCGCCAGAATGTCACCCGTACCGGCGGTTGCAAGGTGCTGGCTGCCGCGAGGGTTCACCCACACCTCTTCATCACAAATCAGCGAGTTTGGTCCTTTGAGGACGGCAGTTCCAAGCGTCGACAGACGTCGTCCCGCCTCAAACCGATCGGCTTCAACCTCTCCGCGGGCTATCCCCAGAAGTCGGGCAGCCTCAGCTGAGTGTGGGGTCAGGACCCGAGACACTCCTTTTGGTCGAGGGGTGGGTTCGTTCGCCATGATGTTCAATGCCCCGGCGTCTGCCACAACAGGCCCGGGATAATGCTGCCAGAGATCAATCACGGTTGAACGAGCATTGGCTTGAAGCCCTGGGCCAATGACGATGGCGTCGTGTCGAGCAGGGTTGAGCTCGTCGGGGGTTGCGAGGATTACTTCTGGCCAAAGTCCGTGCAACGATGGCCAGTGGTCCTTTGGCGCGAAGAGTGTCACCAACCCGGCGCCGCCACGAAAAGCACCGTGAGCGGCGAGCGTCGCCGCTCCTCCCCACCCAAAGACGCCGACATGCCCTCGGTCCCACTTTGCATCGTCACGATGGGGCGCGCGGCGCCACTCCTCAACATCCTTGGCCTCCAATAGATGCATGTTCGAGGTGGGGTGAGGAACACCTGCGACATGCGGAAGTCCCAAGCCGATATCAATGCACTCTACTTCACCGGCGAGGGTTCGCCCGGGTGCGCAGAAGAGGCCAGGCTTTAATCCGCCGAGCGTGAGAGTCAGTGTGGCCTGGACGGCGGGCTGACCGGCCTGTCCGGTATCAGCACAGACCCCTGTTGGGACATCGATGCATACGACCTGAGGGGCGGTATTGATGGTGTTGATCGCTCTCTCCACCTCTCCCGCGGACTGCAATCGTTGGCCGGTACCGAAAAGGGCGTCAACGGCCACATCAGTACCTCTAAGGATGTTTTCGAGGCTCAGGAAGTCGATGCCCATCTGCTTACAGAGCGCATGGTTTGCGCTGCTATCGGGGGTCTTAGGGGGCATGGCCCATACGGCAACCTCTCGGCCCCAGAGCGCCAGCCAACGGGCGATAACAAGGCCATCGCCGCCATTGTTTCCAGGCCCGCACAGCACGCCGACCCGCCCCTCTGGGAAGCGTTGCTGAATGACCACCGCCGCGCCGTGTCCAGCCATTTCCATCAGCGCACGACTCGGGAAACCGAGCGCTTCAATCAAGGTGTTGTCGAGCTCGCGGGTTTGAGCTGCCGTCCAGACGGGCTTCATCCCTGAATCATGGCACAGAGATCTCGTACGGCAGTATCGAGGCCCACAAAGACGGCGCGCCCGATGATGCTGTGTCCGATGTTGTACTCGGTGATCTCGGGTACTTGCTCGACCAAGAGGGGCAGGTTGTGGTGGGTCAAACCATGGCCCGCAGCCACCTCGATGTCCAGATGCATGGCGGCTTGGCTGGCGTCGATCAGGCGTTCGATGTCTACGGGCCCTTCCTCCGCGTACCGAGCCGTGTTGAACTCCACCATGTCGACTCCCTCGATGTGACTGGCTTCGACCTGAGCCAACTCTGGATCGATGAAGAGGCTGACGAGAATACCGGCGTCCACCAAGGCCCGCGTCGCCTCGGCAATTGCCACACGATGGGTCACCACATCGAGCCCGCCTTCCGTAGTGACCTCGCCGGGTCGTTCGGGTACCAGAGTGACCCTGTGCTGACGTCCCGCGCTCGCCGCCGGACCGAGCACATCCACGGCGATCTTAAGCATCTCTTCCGTTGCTGCCATCTCAACGTTCAGGTGAGTCTGAACGGCATCACGCAGTCGAGGAAGGTCCGCATCCTGAATGTGACGGCGGTCGGACCGGATGTGACACGTGATTTGATCGGCGCCGGCTATCTCTGCCACCATGGCAGCCGCCACAGGGTCTGGGTAGGTGGCGCGCCGGGCTTGACGAAGTGTAGCGACGTGGTCGATGTTGACCCCGAGTCTGCGTGGCATGGTTCCCCCTTGGTTGGTGGAGGACTATCCCGATGGTCTCGACACAGGGAGGGCATTGACGATTCTGTCCGCCATCGACTC
>CAZKOI010000399.1:0-3309 GCA_964554315.1 uncultured Enterobacterales bacterium
CAATCGTCCCAGCCTCATAGACCATCATGTTGTGCTCGTCCGGTATCGTGTGCCCGGGCCCTCCAAAGCCGTCGCCTCTGGGGTCTCCGCCTTGAGCGATGAAGTCCGGAATCACCCTGTGAAAGGCGAGCCCGTCGTAGAAGCCAGCATCGGCCAATCGGGCGAAATTGTGCACCGTGGCGGGGGCATGCTCGGGGTAAAGATCGATGATGATGTCGCCGTATGCGGTAGAGATGACAGCCGACCGGACCTCGTGGACGGCCTCAAGGTTTATCCGCTCGGGTGGTTTTGGCTTTGCGTCGGACCAGGCCCTGATGCACTGCGCAAGCTTCACACCAGCCGCCCGCACAGAGGCATCGCGGTGCCCTAAGAACTTCGGCAAGAGAGCTGCCGCTGCGGGACTCCCCCGACGACGCGGCCGCCGGGTCTCACAAAGAGCTGTCAATGCCGAAACGGAGCTGGCCACGAGCTGGGGAGTCTCGCCGTCCCGCGCCAGATTGAGAAGGGCCGGCTCCGCCTTTGGATTGGGGCGGGCAGTCAGCCAGTCAGCAACCGCCGCTAGGACCAGCTCATCCTCCGAATTGAAGAGTGAGAAGGCGCGGTAAACGCCAACGCCGTCTCCCAGAATTCGATTTGCGGCCGCCATACGTACGCTGCCGCTGGGGTCATTCAGTGCGAGTCCGAGGAGATTCTCTGGGTCGGTGGCGATGGCTGTCGCAGCCGCCCTAAACATCGGGTCTTGATCCTCGGCCATGTACTGGGTGAGGCTGGGCTTGAGACCTGCCTGAACACGGCTGTAGCGAGCGGTATCGTTCTCCCACCAGATTGAGGGATCGTCCAGTGCTCGCAGCGCCTCAACCGCTGCAGCAAACCTAGGGTCGGTCTTGGAACCGTCATTGGTGGGCGCGGTGATGTCAGCACCAGCATTGACGATGGGGCCGAGTAGCCCAGGCCGGTCGAGCATCGGCATGCGGCCGACGGCTTCGATGGCGGCCAGTTGAACCGCGGGCTCTGGGTCATTGAGCAGGTCTGCAACGCCGCCCCAGCCCGCATTGACTGCGGCCCTAGCTGCACCAATACGGACCTCGATCGCTCCATGTTTGGCGGCTCTGCTGAGCGCGCTATGAACCCCAGGGTAGCGACTGGCTGCCCGAAGAAGGAGGGCTCGAGTGTCCACATCATGCTCGAGGTTCGCGGCCTTTATCAGCTCGTCGCCGACGGCCTTGCCGCCCGTCGACGGGTCGATCCGCGCGAGGGCGTAGGCGTTGTGGTACCTCACGAGCTTGTTGGGTCGTCGCGTCTGCAGACTAAGTGCACGAACCACCCAGTCAATTCCAACGGTGTCAATCCCCCGAACAGCCATCTGGCCGAGTGCGTTGGCAGCAGCGGCAATCTCTTCGGGGCTGTGGTCTCGGTCAATGGGTTGCTGAGCGATATCCACCAAGAGGTCGATGTCCCACGCGTTGCCTTGAAGTCCAAGAGAACGAAGCAGAATCGTGCGTACCCGTGTGTCAGGTTCTGCCTTGATTCGTTGACCGATCAGATCACGGGAGCCGGGAGTCTGCCCCAGCGCAAATGCTGCCGCGAGGCGCACGTCCTCGTTTGGGTCTGACGATAAGGCGCGGAGGGGCGCCAGCGCCGATGGTTTGCGTGTTCGCGCGAGTGCGACCGCCGTGCGCCGTCGAACATCTGGATTTTCATCGTTCGTATAGGCCTGCAGTTCACCCGCCTCGACCCTCGCTGTTTCGAGCTGGATCAGTTGACTCTCCACCCCTTGAGGGAGGGCTGCGAGCGCTGCAGAGACGAGCAATGAAATCAACACCATGTCATCCTATCGGACGTGGACAAGAAGATGTTGACCGAACACCTGAAGGGCGTACGTTCGAGGGGGCAAGTGAAGGCCCTTGGCCGATTACTGGACTCTGACATGGGTGCACGTTCGGCTGCCGAGTCGTTGGCCCAAGCCCGAGGGCACGGCGCAGTCTCGGACATGGACGGAAAGCGGCTGGTCAAACTGCTGCTTGATCGGTCGGATGAGGCGCAGGTGCGGTCCAATCCGATTCACCGAGACGAAGCGTTTTGCTGCATGAATTGCGGTCGAGACGTAACGCCTGGAGGTACGCCTGTTCGAGATCACTGCCCGTATTGCCTCCACGGCCGCCATGTCGATGTCGTGCCCGGCGACAGGGCGGCCACGTGCGGGGGGCTGCTTGCGCCGTACAGCCTCAGGCTCGCTGCAGGCGACGTGGTGATCGCCTATCGCTGCATGGGGTGTAGCCATGAATTCAGCGTTCGTGCCCATCCGGATGATGCTCTTCCGCGAGGCTTGAGGATTGACGATGACTGAGCGAAGTGCTCGGACGCTCCAGGCCCGGGTGCTCGAGCAGGTTCGGGTTCAGCGTCTATGGAACCCTGGAGAGCGTGTGACGGTCGCCGTCTCCGGCGGTGTCGATAGCATGGTCCTGATGCACATTCTTCATCGAACAGCGCGCGCGCATGGTGGTCGAATCACTGTCGTCAGCGTCGATCATGGGTTGAGGCCAGAGTCGGCTCGCGAGGTCGAAATGGTCCGTGCTCAGTGTGTTGAGGTCGGACTTCCTTGTTTGACGAAGTCGCTCGACATTGCGCCCGGAAGCAATCTCGCTGAGCGGGCACGCGATGCGCGAAGGGAGGTGTTGTGTTCGGTCAAAGGCGACGTCATTGCCACCGCTCACCACCAGGATGATCAAGCCGAGACCGTGCTCTACCATCTCCTTCGCGGCTCTGGTGCTCAGGGGTTGAAGGGCATGGCGCCGAGGAACGGGCGGTGGGTCAGGCCGCTCATCCGTGAACGGAAGGATGTCCTGCGGGCTTGGGCAACGGCTGAGGGCATTCAATGGGTCGAGGATCCGTCGAATCCGCTCTCTCAGCGTGGGGCGTTGAGGCGTATCCTTCCGTCGCTTGATGCCATCCACGGCGGATCATCAAATGCACTGGCGCGTACGGCGCGACTGCTGGCTCGAGAAGACGAGCTGGTGAGTTCCTTGGCGGATGAGGCTTGGAGCCGCGTTGAGCGTGACGGCGGGCTCGACCGAGACAAGCTTTCGCAGGAGGCCGAGGCCATACAGCTTCGATTGCTTCGGAGGCTTATTCAAGACCACCGTGTTCGTGCCGATCCGTTGGAGGCCATTCTTGCTGGTGCACTGATGAGCCCCGGTAGACTTGACTTGGGCCACGGTCTGACTCTGATATGCTCGGGCGGAAGGCTTGTGGTGGGGAGAAAGGAATGATCTGGTTGCTCGGCTTGGGTTGTGTCGGGTTGTTCGGAGA
>CAZKOI010000400.1:0-3294 GCA_964554315.1 uncultured Enterobacterales bacterium
CTGATGCGGACGCTGATGCGGACGCCGATGCGGACGCCGACGCGGATGCTGACGCCGACGCGGACGCCGACGCGGACACCGACCCGGATCCCGATTTCTGGCTCGGACCGGATCCGTATGAAGAAGGCGATGTCCGCCTGAGCCTCGGCATCTTCTACGAGGGGGAGTTCTCACGCTCGGAGATCGTCGACGATGAAGAAAACTTCTTCTACATCTGGGGTACAGAACCGGGGTCGTTCACGGCGACCACAGACGAGGATCGAGTCGAAGGGTACACCTCCGAGCGCATCACAGCGACCGACCAAGGCTGGCTGGGCGGAGGGGTCTATCACTCGACGCCGACGGATTTCAGCGACCTGCGCACCATGCATGTCTCCCTCAAGTCGACGGACGTTATCTTCGAGAGCATGGCGCTGGGCTTCGGCGAGGATCCGGATGACCGCGAGGGATGGGTCAACCCCGTGACCTTCGGGTTCGCCTCCGACGGTGAGTGGCATCACCTCAGCATTCCGCTTGAGGCCTTTGAGGCGGACCCTGTGCTCGACCTGACGCTGATTCAGAAGCCGATCTACATGCTCGCGGAGGGGGTCGCCGAGGGAGAGTCTTTCCTCATCGACAACCTCTACTTCAGCGACGCAGAGATTGAGTTTGATCCGGATGCGGACGCGGATGCGGACGCCGACGCGGATGCGGACGCCGATGCGGATGCGGATGCGGACGCTGACGCGGATGCGGACGCGGATGCGGACGCCGACGCGGATGCCGGAGCGGTCGAGATCTGCCTGGACTCCGCCGACTCACCCTACCCGGATGAGACCTTTACGAACGTGGTCGCGAACGGATCTTGGGCGTTGACGGAAGAGGGCGGCTGGGCCGGCTGGGGCGTGGAACTCACGGATGCGGACGGCGACGGCCGGTACTGCGGTACGGTCGAGGATCTCGCCCCCGGCGACTATGAGTTTGTCCATGCGGCAACGGGGTCGGGTGATGGCTGGTCGGGTTGGGGCATCCTGAGTGAGACGACGGATGTCTGCGCAGTGGGAGAGACCACCAACTTTGGCTTCACCGTCGTCGCCGACGAGACGACGGAAGTCTGCAACGGCTGGGACACCTGCGGTTGCGCCGACGCCGCAGTCGCCGAGTAGGCCTGAGCTTGACACTGCACGCTAAACAGACGGGCCCGGGGGCGCGCGCCGGGGTCGGGACGCGCCCGGCCCGCCGCCGTCCACTTCGATGGTCGTCGGGTCGCTTGTGCGTCGCCGCAGCGCTCTCCGTCTGCTTTGGACTGAGGCCATTCGCTGCGGAGGCGACCACCGTCAAGGTTCGCAAAGATTCGAGTGGATCCTACGTCACTATCGACGGCAAGAAGACGCTCATCAGGGGAATGAACTGGGGCTACATGCCCGTCGGGGAGAACTACACCTACGACTTCTGGGGCCGAGACGACGCGTTCATTGAGGCCGCGCTGCGACCCGAGATGGCACTGCTTCGAGACATGGGGGTAAATGCCATACGGCAGTACGCCGTGATTCCACCCAAGTGGGTCGAATGGATCTACGAAGAGTACGGCATTTACACCATGATCAACCCCCTCTTTGGGCGGTACGGAATCACGGTAGATGGCGCATGGATTGGCAACGTAGACTACGGCAACAAGCAGGTTCGAGAGGCCATCATCGCGGACACGCTCGCGGCCGTGAACACCTACAAGGACACCGAAGGTGTACTCCTTTGGTTGCTCGGGAATGAGAACAACTACGGCCTTCACTGGACGAGCTTCGAGATCGAGGACCTGCCGGTCGGCATGGAGGATGACCCCAAGCTGAAGAACGCCGCTGCACTCTACTCGCTGTGGGGAGAGGCGATTGCGGCCATCAAGGAGGTCGATAAGGACCACCCGGTCAGTATCTGCAACGGCGACATCCAGTACCTCGAGCTCATCGAGGAGTACGCATCGAATCTGGACATCCTGGGCACCAACGTGTATCGCGGTGTCTCAGCTCGAGACCTCTTCGAGCGTGTCGACGAGTCGCTCGGCGTTCCTGTCCTGTTTGCCGAGTTCGGTGCGGACGCCTTTGACGCGCTGCGCGGGCGCGAGGACCACCTCACTCAGGCCAAGTATCTCACTGCGCAGTGGGAAGAGATCTACGCGCAGTCGCACGGTCGAGGGGGCGTGGGGAATGCCATCGGGGGCTTCGTCTTCCAGTGGTCTGATGGTTGGTGGAAGCACAAGCAGACGGAGAACCTCGAGATTCAAGACACGACAGCCAGCTGGGCCAACAAGGGCTACCCCGAGGACTTTGCGGAGGGCGCCAACAACATGAACGAAGAGTGGTTCGGGATCGCCGCCAAGGGGCAGACCGATGCGAACGGTCACTACCAGGTGTTTCCCCGTGCTGGGTACTACGCGCTTCGCGATGCCTGGCGGCTGGATCCCTACGCCGAGGACGTGACGAACGATGCAATCCGCGCCCACTTCGCCGCGATCGATCTGCCCACCTATGACCCGGTCTACAAGGCCACACTGGCGGAAGACCGCCTGAGCCGGCTCGAGCGGTTCCGTCTGGAGCGCGTCCGGGCCGAGCTCTGGACGTTCGCCGGCACCGACGCTGCCGCGCGAGGCGAGGGCCGAGAGCGGACGCGGTTTAACCACATGGAGTCGGTCTACCTGGGGGCCACCGCTGTACCGCAGACCAACGTCCGCGCGGAGGTAGACGTCAACATCGTCGGGAATGTGCCGTCGACCTTGATGGATGACATCTTCTACGAGAAGCGCGGCCGAGCTCAGGCTCTCATGGACGGAGAGGGCGAGCCGGTGACAGTCAACGGCATCGACCGGGTTCGGCTGTATCGTGCGAAGCTCCAGTGGGAGGATCCTCACTTCTCGCTGCACGGCTTTTATCGTGAGGGACACTTCCACTGGGGCAACGAAGGCGACTTCTTCGGCTTGTATCGGCAGGCCTACTATGGCCCGAATATCGACATCTATGATGCAGCGGTTCCGCTCGGCGTGGAGTGGTCGGGCAAGGGGGCGCTGAGCGGGCTCAAGGTTGTGGGCGGCCCTCAGATCTACTGGGGAGCGAACCCCACCATCATCGCGAAGTACTCCCACAGCTTGGGGAGTGGCGTCACGGCGACGGTGATGCACCAAGAAGACATCGCCTCTCAGGCCGAGGTCTCGACCTCTAGAGCCATTCCTGAGCCGCTCGAACGACGAAGCAGTCTCCATGTGACGCACGAGGGAGGCTCGCTCACGACCGAAGCGGGCGTCCTGTGGTCCGGCTCTCGAAAGGT
>CAZKOI010000401.1:0-3282 GCA_964554315.1 uncultured Enterobacterales bacterium
GGAATTGGAGTTGTCTACCCTTTTTTTAATTCCAGTGTTTGCAAACAAATACCACACGTAGTACGAATGGTTACGACTTACGGACAAGGGCATGCACAACAAGGCTCAAACTGCGTTGCGGATCGAGTTGGAGTTGCTGAATCGAGCCGAGTTGCTTGTGCCCGTTCTGCGTCAGGACCCCCTCATTCGGGCCCTGGGGCAGGTCTCGAGGTCGTCTGTGCTTCGAATCGCCCTTGCAAAAGGTCTGGCCCTACTCGAGAACGAAGCGAGCACTGTCCCTTCCCCCCCTGTCCCCACCGCCACTGAGTCCCCTGATCCGACGGGCTCCGTGGTGGTTTTTTCAGACGACTGGGCGGAACTTCGGAGCACCCCAAGCACCCCACCGGCCACGGCCCCGCCGACACGAGGGCCTCAAGAGGCTGGCCGACGGATCGAAGCCCTGCACGCGCAGGGCTTCTCGCTGAGGGAGATCGCGAAGCAGCTCACCGATGAAGGGGTGCCCACTCGTCGTGGCGGAGAATGGCACGCCAGCACCGTCCGGGCGGTACTACGACGAATCCAGGGGTGACGGCCCACCGGCACTGTGGTGCCGCAAAATCCGAGCACCGACACCCTCTATTGAGCGTGTTTTCAACCACTTGAAGACGGCCCACCCCTTGCACTCCCGGCCTCCGTCCACAACCACAGGGAGGAAGCATGGGCACTATCAACAACGCATTTGTTCTTGGGCATCTCGGAATTGACCCGACCATCCGTCTCACATCGTCGGGTGCGAAGGTCGCAGAACTCAGCGTCGCAACGCATCGGAGAATCGATGCAAACGACAAGACGGCAATCGAGACCACCTGGCATCGCATCAAGCTCTGGGGTACCAAGGCCGAGCTCGCCGAGACGCACCTCACAAAGGGTGACGCGGTGGCGATCGGCGGACGACTGTCGACCGAAGCCTGGACGGATGCGAACGGCCAGCCGCAGAGAAAAACGTTCATTGTCGGTCAGCACGTCACGCTGCTTGGGGGTTCAAGACGGGCAGATCCCCGAGGAGTGGCCGACATCCAGCCGTCTCAATAGATCCTCCCTAACGGGGGCGTTGCTGTGGTATCTGCGTTCACAATCTGGTGTACAGGCCTACCCAAGTCCGGGAAGTCTGCCCTCGCCGATGCGCTCGCGGGCGAGGTTAGGCGTCGTGGCCTCCAGGTGGAGTTGATTCACTCTGGACGAATGAGGAAGACTCCACTGGGGGCCAACCTCGGCTTCTCAAGAGAAGACAGAGACACGAACGTACGGCGCCACGCCTTTGCCGCGAACCTATTGGTGAAGAACGGCGTGGTCGCCATTGTCTCCGCCGTGAGCCCATACTCGGCAACCCGTGCGGAGATTCGGGCAGAGCTCAATCCATTCGTTGAGGTCTACGTCTCGACGCCCAAGGCGGCCTGTATCGAGCGCGATCGTGACGGCGTTTGGGACAAGGCTCTCAACGGCGAGATTCGGAACTTCACAGGCGTCGACGCCCGTTACGAGCCGCCCGACGCCCCCGAGGTGGAGGTCGACCTCGCACAGCTCAGCATCGAGGCGGCCATGAAACGCGTCCTCGCGAAGCTTGAGCTACTGGGGCTCGTCCAGCCATCGACGGACAGCTCCGAGGATGACCGCCTGCTGGACCCTCTGCGGACCTAAGATCGCAAAACGCTGAACGTCTTCTCGGTGAAGCGGCCCACCACCGATGAGGCGAGCACGCCGGCCGAGGAGAGCGCTTGAGTGAGCTGACTGGCCCGCTCTGGAGCGACGGCAATCAAGAGACCACCGCTGGTCTGAGGATCGCCGAGGAGGAGGCGCTCTTGCTCTGAGATCGAATCGTCCCAGTTCATGCGCTCCGCAAAATGCGCGAGATTTCGCCGCGTAGCGCCGGGGGCAATCCCTTGGCTGAGCGCCTCCATGGCACCCATCAAGACAGGGACGGCCGACACGTCGAGCTCGAGCCCCAGCCCCGCACCGTCGGCCATCTCGAGCGCGTGTCCGAGCAGCGAAAACCCCGTGACATCGGTCACGGCCTCAGCCCCAACTGAGCGAGCCACTTCTGCTGCACCTTTATTGAGCGCAGCCATCGTTTCTACGGCATTGCGAGTCACCGCCTCCGAGACGGCGCCCCGCTTTATCGCGGTGGTGACGGTTCCCGATCCCACGGGCTTCGTCAGTACCAGGACATCGCCGGCCCTCGCTGTGCTGTTGCGCCACACCTCTTCAGGGTGAACAACGCCCGTCACGCTTAGGCCGAACTTGGGCTCAGCATCGTCAATGCTGTGCCCACCTAAGATCTGGATCCCTGCTTGCGCACAGACGCTCGCCCCCCCCTCAAGAATGCGAGCACCAATCTCTGGACCCAGCTTCGACAGAGGAAGTCCCAAGATGGCCAACGCACTGACTGGACGCCCCCCCATGGCATAGACATCGGAGAGACTGTTGGCCGCAGCGATTCGTCCAAAGTCGAAGGGGTCGTCGACGATAGGCATGAAGAAGTCGAGGGTCTGAATGACCGCGATATCATCGGAGAGGCGCAACACAGCGCCGTCATCACCGGTCTCCAGTCCTACCAATACCGCCGGGTCGGGTCGGCGAGGTAGCACCGAGACAATCTCGCCCAGATCCTCTGGGCCCAGCTTGCACCCTCAACCACCACCGTGGCTGAACTGAGTCAATCTCACATCCATTGCTCACCTCCCAGGCTCGACTTCCACCGCTGGATGCGGCAAAGTAACCGCTCGTCCGGTACGCCGAACGAACCACAACAAGAGAACGGTAAGAAATGATGAGAATGTGGACTTGGATACTGTTCGCCGCTGGCTGTGGAAAGTCGGGCAGCAGCGAGGCGATCGACACCGGGCCTAATCTGGGACTCACCGACGCCGACGCGGATGCAGACGCCGACGCGGATGCAGACGCGGACGCCGATGCGGACGCCGACGCGGATGCAGACGCGGACGCCGATGCGGACGCCGACGCCGACGCCGATGGCGATGTCGACTGTCCGCAGGCACTGTCCATGCTCGACCTCTCGGACTCGCCCGGGGCTGGGAGCGGCTACGCGCTCCCCGAAGTCTCAGGACGCTGCACGGACGACAGCTTCATCGTCACCAGCAACGGCATGCCTCATTACACCTTTGAGCCCACAACTCCCAACCCGCTCGTCGAGCAGGACTTCACCTGGAGCATTCCCCGAAGCCCCACCGTTTCCGAGACGCCTTCCGACATTCCGCTGTTGGGTCTCGTGGGCTTCACCGTGGC
>CAZKOI010000402.1:0-3274 GCA_964554315.1 uncultured Enterobacterales bacterium
CGAACTCAAGCACGTCTTGGCCGGCAACACCCCACTAACAGTCGACCTCATGGTCGCACTGGCAGGCGCCCTGGAGATAAGCCCGAAAGACCTTTCGTTATCCGGTTCCGGCGATGGTGATATCGATAGCTCGCCCGAACCTCAAGGCACGTCCCTCAAGCCCGTTCGAACCGCCTCGGCGCTCACCGATCTGCCGAACCTCGACCCCTATGGAAACCATGCTGAGCAAATCCTCCGGCTAGGCTTCGCCCTAGGGTGCGACATTCACATTGTACTGAACGCCGACCGGCTCCTTGATTCAGGCATACCGGAGACCACGCTTGAGCAGTTTCCCGACCTCCTCCCGATTAAGCTCGATGCCGAGTACCACCACCACAACGATCCCCGGTTTGCTCCCGATGGCGTCCAGCTGGTGTTGAGCTTTGATGCGCTTTACACGGCGGTTCTTCCTTGGGAAGCCTTTGCCCAGATAACGCTGATTCCGATCGAGCCAGAACTGGGAGACACACCCGAGCCATTCGATGGACCGCACCCTCATCTTAGGTTGATTGATTGATGGGGGAACAAAAACAACGCACTCGGGTTTTGGAGAGCGTGGGCCCCAGCGGTCGGGACCATGCGAGTACACCATGTCCGACCTGATCTCCCGTTGGACCAGCAGTCCTATCCACCTCGTAATCTGGACTGCGCTACTCTCTCTCTCCGCTGGGGCCCCAGCCTTTGCCGCTCCTCAGGTCAACGCCGTCGAGCAAGCGCGCGCCCTGCGCATCGGGCAAATGCCCGACGAAGCGCCATCACACCGAATCAACCAACTTCTGGCTGCGAAGAACTTTAACGAAGCGGAACTCTTTGCCCTCGCTGGAACTCATCCGGTGCTCGTCGAGCACTTCATTGAGGGCGAGGCCAAGATGGCTGCAGACTATCTCTTCGCCCTCGACGGAGCAGAACTCCACAAGATGCGCGCTGGCGGGACGCTGATACGCCAGACCAAGTCCCTCTCGGCAGCGGAGAAAAAGGTGCTCAAGGGCATCTCTGAGTTCCTAGACGAGCCTCACGAGAAGCTACGAGGGGTAAAGATCGGTCCTCAAGACGGACGTGCATACATCCTCCAGTTGACCTACCAGATCAAGAAAAAGAAGCAGCGAACGTATGAGTTCGAGATGGTACCGCCAGCGACTCCTGAGCGTGAAGAGCGAGCGCGGGTGGCGCTCACCAAGCACTTCAAGGCGAGGCCATCTCGTGTCGGAGCCGGTATCGGCAGCACGCTTAAGCTCCTCGATGGTTCATTCGAGAATCCGTATGCGTTGGCCGACACATGGCGACTCATGCAAGGGACCATGCTCGGCGCACCCGCTCCTGTGCAGGAGGTCATGCTGGACGAGAGGCAGGCCATTGATGGCACGAGGAGCGTCCGATTCTATGCTACGGAGCGAACCCGCCTGTTTCAAAATGTGGTGCAAGAGGTTCAGGTTCGGCCCGGTACGACGACGAGACTTCGGGTACAGCATAAGACCGACAACATTCGCGTCGAGTTCCAACAGCGACGCTCCGACTTTAAGGTTCAGGTGACCTACCTCAACGGAGGTGTACCCGTCGCACCACCGAACACCGCTCAGGGACGCATTGGGTCCCACGTTTGGGAAATGCTGGAGGTGGTCAGTCAGGTCCCATACAACGCCACCGAGGCCCGAGTTGAGCTGATTTCGTCGTTGTCTGGAACGGCATGGTTCGATGGAATCATCTTTGAGGTAATCGATGACGGAGGAGCCTACCCGTGAACTCCCGACCATCTGTTCTCGCGGAACACACCGACGTCGAGATGACCCAGATCGTGCTCCCAAGCCATGCCAACAATCACGGCACGGTCTTTGGCGGTCAGATGGCGGCATGGATTGACGTGTGCGCCGCCGTATCCGCACAGCGCTTCGCCCGAAAGGCCGTCGTCACCGCATCAATGGATGAGATTCACTTTGTGCAGCCCGTTCGGCGCGGCATGGTGGTTATCCTGAAGGCACGGGTCAATCAGGCCTGGGGGAGCTCAATGGAGGTCGGGGTGCGAGTTGAGGCTGAGGACCCGAGAACGGGTGATACCGCCCACTGCTGCACAGCGTACCTCACCTTTGTGGCCATAAATGATGATGGGAAACCGAGCCAGGTACCCATCCTCGACACCTCAAAGGACGATGAAGCACGCCAGCGGGCGGACGCTGCACAGACCCGACGAGATAATCGCCTCGAAATGCGGCGCCGTCGTAGCGCAAGATCTTGACGACCCAGGGCCGCGGTGTGAGTACAGCACGATGAAACTCGCTCTCTTCTTTATGGCACTCACTGGCTGCAAGGAAGACTGCGTGCACATGTGCCAGAAGATCGAGACGTGGCTGACAGACTGCGGACTGACATGGGAAGACAAGTTTGGTGACCAAGGCCTGGCCAGCATCGACGACTGCTACGACGACTACGCCGAGGCCGACGATTCCGACGATAAGAGCTGCCGGACACGAGCCGACGACTACGACAAGAAGAGCTGCTGGTAGGCATGGTCTCGACTCACGTCCGCTACCCAGGGCGAGCCCTGGTCTTGGGTGACCACTGTGACTGGGCTGGCGGTTCCACTCTGTCGATTCCAATCCCACTGGGCATCGAGATCGTAGCGGAGCCTGCTACAGACACTGTGACGGTCCGAAGTGAGCTCGAGGGTGAGCTTCTCGAGGGGCGCTGGTCACTGGATGTGACCCATCGCCCCACCGGTCCGCTCCGGTTTGTAGCTGCCGCGCTACAGACGCTTCGCTCAGCGGGTATAGAGCCTCAGCCTGCTGATCTCTGGGTGCGGTCGGCCGCGCTGAGCCTTGCGCTGCTGGACAGCCTGTCTCGGCTGGCGGGTGAGCCGCTGGAGGTTGCAACCCTTGTGGACCTGGCCTACGAGCTTGAGCGGAACGTCCTGGGTGTCTCAGTTGGCAGACTCGACCCGGCAGCTTGTGCTGCTGCGCAGCCGCTCTACGCAACGTGGACGCCGAGACATGACGGTGAGATGGTCATGACACCACGGAGAATCACGCCTCTTGTCGAGCTGCACTTTGTCATCGGTGCATTTCCACAACCGCGCGACACCGCCGCTATTCTCAAAACACTCTCGACCCTGTTTGAGCGACAGATTCCGGACTATGACGGAGATATGGTCCGAGGCGCTCTGACAGACTTTTCCTCAGCAGCCGAAGCCGGCGC
This sequence comes from uncultured Enterobacterales bacterium, assembly GCA_964554315.1. Taxonomy (GTDB): domain Bacteria; phylum Myxococcota_A; class UBA796; order UBA796; family UBA796; genus UBA796. Next base: position 3,226 of record CAZKOI010000402.1, read on the forward strand.
GCACGCCATGTCCAATGGCCAGATTAAGGCTCTTGGACACGCAATGACG
>CAZKOI010000403.1:0-3241 GCA_964554315.1 uncultured Enterobacterales bacterium
GCCGATGCAGACGCCGACGCCGATGCGGACGCCGACGCCGATGCGGATGCCGACGCCGACGCCGATGACACCGGCCTTCGCGATGACTCCGGCCTTTCGAGCGACACAGGGCTCACCGATGACACCGGCGCGCCCCCCGAGCCCGAGCCCACCAAGAGCTTCAAGCGGGGGCTGGCGTACAACCTGACCGACGAGGCCGACTTGATGGCCATCGCCCCCGGCGTGAGCTGGTGGACCAACTGGGCCTTCTCAACGAGCGCAGACCCCGGCTTTGAGGCGGCGCACGACATGGACTTTGTCCCCATGCTCTGGGGCCACAACCCCGAGTCCGACTATGTGGCGCTGGAGTCTTGGCTCATCGACCACCCCGAGGTGTCCGATCTGCTCCTGATGAACGAACCCAACCTGGTCGAGCAGGCCAACATCACGCCCACCGAGGCGGTCTCGCACTGGCTGCGCTACGAACAGCTCCAGGCGGACATGCTCGCAGACCACGGCCGGGAGATCAGGCTCATCGGCCCCGCCATCACCTGGGGCACAATGGCCGGCTACGCCGATCCCATCACCTGGCTCGACGCCTTCTACGATGCCTTCAACGCGGTCGAGGGCCGCGACCCCATCATCGATGCACTGGCCTTTCACTGGTACGACTACGGACTCGACGGCCAGCTCACGCGCCTGGAGGTCTACGACAAGCCCTTCTGGGTGACCGAGATGGCGAACTGGCACACCGAGCCCGGATGGACCATCGACACCCCTGAGAAGCAGATCGCCGAGATGGAGAGCATGGTTGAGGTCTGCGAGATGCGCGAGGACGTGGAACGCTACGCGTGGTTCATGGGCCGCTGGTCACCCGACCCGCACCACACCAGCATCTTTGGACCGGCACCGGGTGAGCTGACCGATCTGGGCGAGGCCTACTTGGTTCAGCCCTGGTGAGTGGCCCTGGGCGCTGTGCTCAATCTGGGGTGCAGCTGCGCGGGCTCGCGACCTGCCAAGGGCCGTGTGACTGCACTGGCCAGTCCCGAGGTGCAGCTCGATCGCTCCCTGGGCCTGCCCCCTCGCGCCCGACCCAGACACTCGGTGGACGCTCAGCGGCGCCTGGCTCGCCGCGCCACATGGCCGTGATGGCATCACCGCTCACCGAGGCCAGGGTGCGCCGGTAGGTCCACCAGTTCAGGTCGCCCGTGGGGGAGAGGAGCCGCTCCGAGGCATCCACCACACCGCCGCCGCAGCCCACCACAGCCTGCCACAGCTGCTCACGGGCCTCGGTCTTGTTGTCGAGCATGTCCGCACTTCGACTCCACCCCCGCCGGTCTACCGAGGACGACATCCCGAGCCTCGGGGTCCATGCTCGTCCATCCATGGCCGCCGGTCGGGCGTCACCCTCTCCGCCGAGCACGACGGGGCTCCACAGGTGAGCATCCGCCGACACCAGCACCATCGCCGCGGCCGCCGCCGCGCGCATCCGACCCGCCAGACCCGTCGCGGCCACGAGCGCAAGGCCCGGCGCGAGGGTCAGCAAGAAGCGATCGTCCTGGATGGGGACAAGCAGCAACAGGAACGCCACCTGCCCCGCGCCGATCAGGCCGGCCAGCATCAGCGCCCTCCGGTTGGTGCTCCCGCCCCTCACCACAGCCCCGCCGAGCACCAGCGCGCCCACGGGCGAGAGGACCGTGGTGATCAGACGCTCCGGGTAGAAGAGCAGGCGCTGCAGATCCCACTGGGCGGCATTGGCGATGGCCACTGCTATCCACCGCAGGGGGCCCTCTGCGCCCGAGACGCTCACGCCGGGTGCTGGCTGAAAGGTCGCCCCGCCCATGGTCGAGAAGCTCTCTGCCCCCGCTCCGATGAAGACCACCGACCACAGACCAAGCATGCTCAAGGCCGAGAGCGCCGGCCGCAGCAGCGGGCGCCCCTGCACCAGGACCAGCGCACCCACCATCACCACCCCGAAGGGCAGCGCCGTCCACTTAATGAGGGCGGCGCCCACCAGAGCGAGCCCAGCCCACACGCCTCGAAAACGCGCCGCGCTGGTGAGCACCGCCAGCGCTAGCCACAGCAGGGACGTCATCGGCAGGTCGTAGTAGCTGCGCAGGGCGGTCGCCTGGAGCGCCGGCACGAGTGCTGTCGCCGAGAAGGCGAGCGGGCCCACCTGGGGCCGGTCGGGCCACAGGTTGCGCGCGAGCTTGGCCACCGAACCACACAGCAAGAGCCACCAGCCGAAGCCGAGCCAGAGCACCGCCTCTGCGGAGTGACCCACCAGCGCTCCCCAGGCCGCCTCGACCAAGTGCAGCCCCGGCGGGTAGAGCCCGTCGAGGGCCTTGAGGGCCTCAAGCGGGCTGCCCGGGAGCCCCTCTCTCACCCGCTCAATGAGCCGAAGCCGAGCCAGGTGCTCGATGTATTGGGCCGCAGAGTCGCCGTAGGACTCGAGCGGCCAGCGAAGCAGTCGGGTCGTCATGAAGGCCGCCGTCAAGCCGACCAAGACCTGGGCCCAGCGGCGCTCCGTCACCGCAACCTCCGCCGGCACAGCGAGGCCACCGCACCGAGGGTGCACGCCACAAGGATGAGCCGTCGGAGCACCGACCAAGCGGGGTGCTGGAGCGGTCGGGCGGGCAGCTGCCAGCTCGCCCGCATGATCTGGGGATCGACGATCATCAACTCCCAAGCCTGAACGTCTCGTCGATAGGGGTCAAGCAAGGACCACTCGGGCAGCCACGACCCGTGCTTGGCACGGGCCCGTACCTGCACCCGGCTCATCGGGGGCTGATCGGTGCTCACGACAGGCGCCTCTCCCTCGTCGAGGTCAAACCACCCCAGCGACCACCACGCTCCCTGCTCACCGAGCCTCGCGGTCTCGATGGTGGCCGCACTCAGGCCATCCAAGGGGGCCCGCTCGAGCCCCACCACGACCTCGCTCAGCGCGGGCTCATCCGAGCGGGGGACCCACTCAAAGACGGCCACCGGTCGCACAAAGCCCGCTGCGCTGCGCTCATGCTCCGGCGGCCCCGCGGTCCACACCGAGGCCAGCCGCCATCCCGTGACATCCACCACCGGCTGTACGCCGCGGGCGTCCAGGCAGCCACGCCACTCCAGGGTGTGCTCGATGGGCTGCGCCACCACCCACCACACGCGCTGTCCGCCGGCCGGCATCGCACGGATGCACTCCGCCGCGGACGTCCGTCGATCCGCATTCATGCGTCCACGGATGCGCTCCGGCGCCACGACCACATCCGCTCCG
>CAZKOI010000404.1:0-3238 GCA_964554315.1 uncultured Enterobacterales bacterium
AAGGCTCCACCAACTCGAATCGGTGAGGTACGCTTGCCGTGGTCTAGGAACGCGTTCAAGAGACGGCGACGCCGGGAGGCTCATCACCATGAGAGAGTTTAAACAGGCCTGTCTTGCCTTGATGCTTGGCGCGGCGGCAGCTTGCGGCTCCGAGCCATCGTTGTCGGCCGCGGTGAGCCCTCTTCCGACGACGGTGACCGTCGCCCTAGGGCCGCCTGTCCTTCGAGGCGGCGCCACCAGAAAGGGCCACACGCTCGCGGATCGCGGCGCCGATGAGTCCGTCCGCTTGCTCCATTACCCGGACGCGAGCGCGGAGAGCTTGCTGGTCAACGTGCACTACGGGGATGCCCTGCTGGAGCTTGGGATTGATGAAGGCCCCATGGGGTGGTCCGTGAGCGCTGATCTCGATGCTGACGGCGTGGTGGGCGACGGCGAGCGAGTGCCGATGACGGCAGGAGCGGACGGCAGGCTCTCGGCCACGCTGGCAGGGGCCGTGACCCGAGGCGAGGTGACCGTCCCGGTGCCCATCGAGGTCCGCACGCAGGTCACCGACGGGACGCGCACGGTGTCCACGGCGGCGAACACGGTCCGTCAGGGGCGTCTGCCCAACGGCGTTGCCATCTCTGTGGACAGCGCGCGGGGCGTCTTTGATCACCCGGACACGGAAATCACGGTCGATGAGGATGGTGACGGGCTTCCTGACGAGGCCAACTTCTTGACCTACTACCGATTGGCCGATGGGATTGTCGAGGCCAAGGGGCAGCGGTGGTCTTTCGCGCTCTCGGCTCGCGGAGACACGTTGACGCTCACGCCGACCGACCAGCCCTCTGCAGGCCTCCGAAAGGGTCGGCCCGCACCCGACTTCTCGGTGGTGGCATCCGATGGCGTCACCCATGACCTCGCTCGGTACAGAGGTCGGCGTCTCTTGATGGACTTCTGGGCCACGTGGTGTGCGCCGTGCATCGCCCTCCATCCTGAGGTCAAGGCGCTCGCTGAGCGCCACAAGCTCGCGGTGATCGGCATCGCAGCAAACGACACTCAAGGCGAAGTCGACCGCTGGCTCCGGAAAAATCCGACGCCTTGGCCTTCGGCGGCTGTAGGGCCTGATGGAGCCGTCAATCTTGCCTACGGAGTCTCCTCTTGGCCGACCCACGCGCTCATCGATGAGGATGGAAGGCTGGTTGTGCTCGGCAGCTTTAGGGCCGTTGTGGCCGCGCTAGGGGACACCTTGTCGGAAGCGTCGGCGAGTCCATGAGGGCCTCCATCACGTGCGCGTGACGGCTCAGTAGGATCTCCACTCCCCCCAAGCCGCGCCAAAGCTCCGACCGTCACCCAGGGTGCCTTCGAACAGGGTGCTCCACTGCTCCGGGCTGTAGGCGTTGGCGATGCCGGGATACTGCTCGAGCAATCGGTCGTGCCCGATGCCCCTCACGAGAGCGTCTCGCTCGAAGGCGCGGCGGGTTGGATCGGGGATGCCACGCGCCAGCACTGTACCCACCAGAAACCGAAACCTCAGGCCGTCGCCGTGTCCGGAGTCAAGAAGGGGACTCGGTCGGCCCTCCAGAGCCGCGTCGGTGATCTGGTGCCGCGGGACCGCCATGTAGTCCGGCAGTCCGTCGCTGGTGTCGATCGGCAGATCGGGCACGCCTCCTTCCGCCAGCTCGTTGGCCATGAACCCATCGAGAACGAGACCGTCGGCGTCGGTCACCATGTACATCGTCCACGCGCTGTCTCGCACCAGGGGCTCGCCTTCCCAAGCGTCGTTTGCCTCCGCACCCCACTCGGCGGTGGCTTGGACCAATCGCACCTGCGCGCCGTCGGGGAGGTGGGCTCCATCGATCGTTGACTTAAAGGTCAGGATCGCCGCCTCGATCTCCGGAGAGAGGCTCGACACGGCGATGCTGGCTCCCAGAACGGGTTGGTTCCAGACCTGGGGGTTGTAGGTTCCGCTGGGGTTGTGTTCGTCGTTCCAGATGTCCACACGGAGTCCGACGCCGGACTGCAGAACGAACTGTCCGAGACCGAGGAGGAGCGTCGTGGGGGTGACAAAGGAGTCGATGGTGGTGGAGTCGGCGATGCCTAGGCTGTAGCTCGCTCCCATGAGGGCATTGCCGAGATCCGCTCGACTCACCCACTGACCGAAGATCCACAGTCCACGCCGCCCCTCGCCGCCCTCCACATCGACCATGATGCTCAGGCGGTTGTCGAGCGCGTTGTGGGTCCAGCCTTGGCAGATGCCCGCCCAGTAGGGTGTCGTCGGGCTCGGGTCGTAGTAGTTGGAGTCCCGAGCGGTCGCAACAAAGGATGTGTAGGCGTCCAGCGGCACCCCGAAGATCGCCGCCGCCATGTCGAGAGCCTCATCGGGACCTTGGCGTCGAAGCGCCTCCACGGCTTGAACGGAGGTGGTCATGGGGTGGTGCGGAGCCAGTGAGCCGTGGCGGGTGAACAGGATGCCATCTCGCTTTGCGGCGTAGCCGCGACTGTGGCTCTTGAGGCCTGTGTGCCCGGAGACCTGGCCTTCGCCGTGAAGCGTGAGCATGTCGTCGAAGAGAAAGTCCTGTCCCCGCGGCTCAATGGTGTAGACCGCGTTGCTGAGCGGAACATCGTGGGGCCGAGTCACGTCCAAGGCGATCTCGAGCTCCTCGATGGCAGACTCGGTAAGCGCCTCCTGGTGATCGAGCATGGCCTCTATGAAGTCAACGCCGGTGGTGCTCACCGACCGGTAACGGCGAACAAAGGCCGCGAGGTCGCGCGCTTCTCCCTCATCGATCCGACCATCGTCTCGTAGTGCGTCCTGCTCCATCCGACGCAGGACCGCTGTGACGGGGCGGCCGCTGTCATTGAGTTCGTCTCCGCCCGAGGTGCAGAGCGTGCAGCCGGCGGCTGAGCGGCGATCATGGAGTTCGGGGTCACTGGACGAAGGAGGGGAGCACCCGATGTGAGCCGCTAGAGCCAGTGTGGTGACGGCGTGCTTGTTGTTGGGCATGGCAGAGTCTCCGCTGCATAGAGCCCGCGGCGTATAACTACCCATGAGTAGAAAAACGAGGTCTGTCAGGATTCCTCTGACCTCGGCCGAGATGTGGACGAAGTGGAATTCGAGTAGGCTCGTGCAATGCTCCCTCTGCTTCTCATCGCGATCGCTACCGCAGAGACCGACTCGGGAGCTCCGGTGGCGAAGCCCTCTGTGCATGAAGCCCGCCCAGATGCCGCGCCATTGGATCCTGGTTCGGGCAGAGAC